>CAYTND010000016.1:0-13914 GCA_964438965.1 uncultured Pirellulales bacterium | reverse complement strand
ACGCCGTTTATTTGGCTCATCTGCGCAAAATAGAAATCGCCGGAGACTAAAATGTTAACTACAGTTGCTTTCGTAACGGCAACATTTACTTTGCCGGAAAAAATCGGTGCAGACCCGCAATCCATGCTGTGGCTGCTGCCTTTGGTAGCGGCGATAGCCATCGTCTATAAAGCCACAAAGCTGCCGGAAATAAAAGCCGCCAACTTCCTCAAAGAAGCTGTGATTCTATTCGGCTCAATTGTTGTTTTTATGTCCATAACCGCATTAGTCCTTTGCGCCTTTGCGTGGCTGGTTATAGAGTAACTGCCGGAAACACCATCTCATATCGAAAATCGGCGTTCATAGTTCGCAGCCTATGAACAATAAACTATGAACCACGAAATACGAGCGACGAGATACGATTTATTCGCTGTCTTCTTCAGAGGCCTTCTCAAGCACACCCAATTCGACAAGAGCATTGAAAGCGGCTTTTTGCTCCGCTTCTTTTTTGTTTGTCCCCCAGGCGCCTGGGAAATGACGGCCATCGATAACCACCTCCAGCTCAAAAGCTTTGTTGTGGTCGGGCCCCTTTTCATCAAGCAGCACATATACAGGCGTAACATTAGACTGTTCCTGGGCGTGCTGTTGAAGTAACGACTTATAGTTACCCTGAGCTTGTCCAGCGTCGGCTTGCTCAATTAATGAATTAAAAACTCTCAGGACGAAACTACGGGCGGCGTCAAATCCCCCGTCAATATAAACCGCAGCGATAATCGTCTCCAGCACACCTGCGGCAAGAGAACCTGACAAAGCCCGGCTGGAGACCATCCCCTTGCCGACGGTCAGGAATTTTTGCAGGCCGAGATGCCTCGAAACCTTAGCGCAGGTCCCGCGAGATACAAGCATACTCTTAATTTTCGTTAAGTCACCCTCAAGATAACCTGAAAACCGCTCGAAGAGTGTTTGACAGATGACCACAGCTAAAACAGCATCTCCAAGGAACTCCAGCCTTTCGTTACTTAAAAGGCGATTATCGACCGCAGAGGAATGAGTAAATGCTTTGGCTAAAAGATGCTTATCGGAAAACTCGTAACCTATTATCTGCTCGATTTGCCGCAGAGTTTCTTTATCCATACTAATTACGTCCTGCTTCTACAAGAGACCTGCGAGCAGATTACGAACACCGCTCTATTCAGCGGCCTTCGTAGCCGGCTCTACAAGAAAACTCCATACTAACAAAGGATAACCCTGTTGTAAAGCTCCCACTTCTCTTTCCTTCTGTAAAATGGGAGCTATGCTAACCTGCTAACTGACCATCTGCAAACCTGCCAGGGCCACAAACTTATCGTCAGCAAACTCAAAAATCCCGTCAAGGCCGGTTACCATGAAGATACCTTTCGTTGCCGCCGCAACGCTGCAGAAAACAAGCTGATGACCACAATCGGTTAACATCTTTCGCAACTTCAGCAGCTTCGAGAGGCTGGAGGAAGTTACAATATCCACGCTGGAAAAGTCTATTACCACGTCACAGTCACCTCTATCACGCACCATCTCCGTAACCGTCTTGAGCTCATCTCCCATCTCCGGCTCTTGAGGCAAGTCAACAAGAATAACATCTTCAGACCAATCTTGAATCCCCATTTTAATCTCCTTTTTTTTAGGCTAACAAAGCGTTTAAGCTTCCAATTTTAAAAGACTCATTGCAAAACGGGTTGCCTCGCAACTTCCAGATGTTTTATCGGCATAAGTTTCAGCTAAGTTAAGAAAGAAAAACAAAAGAAACTTTATTCGCTTTACAGCATCGGCCTATAAAAATCAGTGTTTCCGTATCCTATGGACTTTTGAATATTAAATGGAACGTTACTACAGACAAGAATAGAGGTGTCATTCCCGCGAAGGCGGGAATCCAGCCATTTCATCAGTGTTTCCTGGACTCCTGCTTACGCAGGAGTGACAATACGTTTGTTCCATTGTATATTCAAACATCAATAAGACAAATGAACAATAGAACCGTAAAAAAAAGAGGATTTTATTCTTTGTCTCTTTTCGACTTTGGCTTGGAGCAACTACCAGTAACCACCGCGCATTTATCGTGTTACAGACCACTAAACACACTTATAATTTTCTATCTAATCTTCGATAACTGACAGCCTCTGCAATGTGTTCCGGCTGAATCTGCTCAACAGAAGCTAAATCCGCAATCGTGCGGGCGACCTTGCAAATCTTATCGTGGGCACGGGCGCTCAGCCCGAATTCTATCATCGCCTGTTTCAGGATAAGTTCGCTTGCGGAATCGAGCTTACAAAACTTCTCCACCTGTTTATGACTCATCCTTGCGTTTGTCATAATCACGCCGTCACCGAACCGCCCGGCTTGAACGCCCCCGGCCCTGAGAACATCCTGCCTCATTGCAGCCGAGTCGAGCCGGCTTGACTTCGAGCGCAGCTTACTAAAACTTATCGCAGGCACATCAATATGAATATCAATCCTGTCCACCAAAGGCCCGGATACCTTTGACAGATACCGTCCTATCTGCCCCGGCGTGCACTTACATCTTCTCGCATCACTCCCGAAATAACCGCACGGACAGGGATTCATCGCCGCTACAAGCATAAATTGCGCAGGAAATCTGATGGTCTTTTTCGCACGTGAGACAATGACGAAACCGTCCTCCAACGGCTGACGAATCATCTCAAGAACGTGCCGTGGAAATTCGACAAATTCATCTAAAAACAATATCCCGAAATGAGCCAGCGACAATTCCCCCGGTCGAGGCGTCGTACCGCCGCCAATCAGGGCCGGCCCGCTCGCTGAGTGATGCGGCATTCGCACAGGACGAGTAGCTAACAACGCCTTGTTTTTACCCAACAACCCTACCGAGGAATACACACAGGTCGTCTCGAGCGATTCTTCCAGACTCAAAGGCGGCAGAATCGTCGCCAATCTTTGCGCCAGCATCGTCTTTCCTGCACCCGGTGGACCTATCATCATTATGTTATGTCCGCCGGCAGCGGCAACCGTCAGTGCCCGCTTGACGTTTTCCTGACCCTTAACATCTGCAAAATCAACTTCGTAATTTGATGATACGCTAAAAAGTTCTTCAACATCAACAGTAGTTGTCTCTAACTCCAACTGCCCCGTAAGAAAACCTGCCGCCTGGGCGAGCGAGCCGACACCAAAAACATCAATGCCGGCAACCACCGCAGCTTCTCTGGCATTTTCCAAAGGGACTATCATTCGGCTAAAACCGTTTGCCGCAGCCGTCATCGCCATACTCAATAAGCCGTTGACCGGCCTGACCCTGCCGTCTAAAGCTAATTCGCCGACGATAATGGCATCATTAAGAACAGAACTGACCATGGCCCCCTGGCCAATGAGCATACCAAGGGCAATAGGCAAATCGAAGGCAGGCCCTGCCTTTTTCACATCAGCCGGCGCTAAATTTATTAACGATTGGGTTTTGGGATGCCTATAGCCGCTGTTAACAATTGCGCTTTTGACCCTCTCGATACTTTCCTTCACCGCAGCATCCGGCAGACCTACGATAACAGATTTCTCAAAGCCGCCCCGCGCAACATCTACCTCAACCTCGCAGATTATTCCCTCAATCCCTTCAAGTGTAACGCTATGCAGTCTGGCTAACATTTTGTTCCCCTATTTTATTGATTTGAAAGGTACATTTTAAGACTTGTTTGCTATCACTGCAAGCAATTTTAAACGCTTTCTGCGGATAGAGGTGCATCTACTGTTTGAAGGTAGTTCTTTTCTTAACTGTAGTTTCTCACAGCCCCAGGAACTGAATGGCCAGGCCACAAAGAAATATAGTTGCTCCCGCTATAACGTGAGCAAAGCGTTGCATCTTGGCCAAAGGTAGAAAATTCACTCCCGTACCGGCAAGAAGAACAGCCCCCAACATAGTAGCAATGGTTGCTGTGCCGAACACAAAGACGACCAGCAGTACCTCAAAGAAACCGTTTTTCGCAGCCGGATACATCAGAATAGGAATCAAAGGCTCACACGGCCCGAAAACAAAAATGGCAAACAGCGCCCAGGGAGTGATGCTTGAAGCGCTTTTGCCGTTGTGAACATGACTGTGCTCCAGATGATGACCATGTGGGTGCCCATGCGCCCTCTCGCCTGTGTGAACGTGAGTATGCATATGGGGCTGGTTCCGGTACGCCCGACGCAATCCCCAGACCAAATATGCCAGTCCGAAGGCGATAAGCAGCCACGCTGCCAAGTTGCCACGGGTCGATTCGATGAGCTCCAGCTTTTTGACCGCCAGGCCCAGCGACACCCCTATCAGACCCAGCACTACTGAGCTTGCTATGTGCCCAAGCCCGCACAAAAAGGTTATGACGATAGTTTTAAATCGTGACCATTTTCGGGCCCATGACATCATGATAAAAGGAAGATAATGGTCTGGGCCTAATACAGTGTGCAAAAAACCTATGGAAGCAGCGGTGATAACAAGAGCACTCAGTTCCGCCGTCATAAATAACTCCTCAAAAAAACTAATATTCATTGTTAAAGCTTGCGCATAAAAATATCAAACTCGTGCTACCACGTCAAGGAAAATATTTGAAAAAAATAAAAATCCTTGGTAGTACCTCATGATATTGGCATACAAAAACGCTGATTTTCAAGGCCAAAAGGGGGAGGTGTCGATGAATTATCAGTTCGATAATTCATTTTGGCAAGGAGAGCGCCATCGCCGAAAAATATTTATCCTCAAAAAATAAGCCTTGTAGGTTGCGATATTTCGGTAGTGTCCTAATTTGGAATTTTTTTAAAATAATGAACAAGATGGCATGAAAAAAGTAAACCTATCAAAAAAAAATGTTGAATTTTTAATATAAATATATTATCATAACATATTGATTACTTTGCACTTACGGCTTATTTGGAATGAACTGATTAGAATAACTGGAAATCACCGAAATAAGAGAGTATAGTCTTTTTTTAATTATGTAATTCGGAGTAGTAAGTCACGGATGAGTTAAAGGAGGTTATTATGGCTGCGCCACATGGGCAAATGGAATGCAAGCTATATCCCAGTGCATTTTCTGGTGAGGTGGTTTTTCAGGTTGACACAAAGATTGGACAAAGTTACGAAGGCGTAGCCCCAAAGCACTATGTTCAGCCCAGTATCCAACCTCCAAAGGATGGTGTAAACGGCCAAATCAAAGTACGTGTTTTAGGTAATGGTGCGAATGAAGCGCGGGTTTCTGTACCCGATGGCCAAATTTTGACTGTTTCAGCGGATAAGGTCCATGAAATATAGGAGGTAAGCGTGTACCTATCTGATGTTGATTTACGTCAGGCCATACAATGCGGCGATCTCATCGTAAAACCTCCACCTACTGAAGAAATAGGACCCACGTCTATAGACCTACATTTAGGCCTCGTAAAAGAGGCCGCTATCTGGGATTGCGAAGCAATTGCTGCGCACAATAAGGGTTTAGGACTTCCACCAAGAGAACTAAATGTGGCAAGGATGACATACGGTACTGTTTCTCGGCAATACATGGTTTCACCTCCTCGTGAAGCCGAGGTCGAGGACGGGCTTGTGTTCAGGCGGGAGGATGCCATTATCCTTCGCCCTCATGGTTTTGTCGTGTGGCAAACAAAAGAGGTAGTTGGCACTCCCGATGAAAACCCTAAATATATTTGCTTCATCGACGGCAAGAGTACTCGTTCCCGTACTGGCTTAGTCGTGCATTTGACCGCTCCAACAATTCATGCTGGTTGGAGCGGCAATATAACGCTGGAGATGACTAATTGCGGTCCATTGGATTTGGTTCTTCACGCTGGGGATGCTGTTGCGCAGCTCACGGTAGCCAAAATAACTCGACCTCCCACCCTGGATGTTAAATTATATGAAGTAGCAACGCATGGGCAAACAAGTGTTCATGGTGCTGAACCCGATACTTCTTCCTCCTAATTTTCTTCTTTTTCATTAATTTCCCATCCCATGTTTTTACAATGAAGTTCTAAGTAGTTGATAAGAGAAGTAACATCTTTTTGGTCTGGTTGCTCATTTGGAAATATAACTGTAACAATCCCAGATGGTTCTTTGAGAATGACTCCTGCGATGAAGGCGGGTATTACAGACCATATTTGTTCGATTGAAGAAATTTTAAATTTTGGGGAAAATTGAAATTAGGACTCTCCCGATATTTCGCACCACCTTAATCTTTTAAGAATTTGATAATGGTTCTACAACCGCCAGGGTGCGCGCAGAGATCTTGCTATCATTTTATCCGCTTCCGCGTCATTCAGGAATCGTTCTTTTTCAGGGTCCCACTTTAACGGCCGTTTGAGCCAGTATGCTATATTACCCAAATGGCAAACGGTGATTGAACGACATCCGACTTCAGCGTCACTGGCCGGCCTCTCGCGGGTGCGGATACATTGCAGGAAATTATCCGGATGGTTCTTGCTTTCATAGAGATGTATTTCGTCGGGGCCGATTTTTTGTTTGACTAAGCTCTCCGGCTCTGTTTTCAAGTGGTCACGGCTAACCTCAATTTTACCTTCGGTCCCGGTAAACAAAACGCCCGGCACATTTCTGCTTATCTTATCCCGCATCATAATAGTGCCGTTGGCGTATTTGTAGGTGAGCACTTTGTAATCTTTACCATCCGGAGGAATGATTTCCACCGGCCCGCTGTCGTCCATCCCCATAGCCCACTGGGCGGTATCGAACATGTGCGCCCCCCAGTTAGTCATTTCACCGCCGGAATAGTCACGATAGCCCATCCACCCGCCGGGCGCAATCTTCGATGTGTAAGGCCTCCATGGAGCCGGCCCTAACCACATATTCCAGTCAAGCCACTTCGGCTCCGGTTCCGCAGGTGCATCACATGACCATCTTGGCGGCCCGCCCACATTGACCGTTATTGATTTTACTTCACCAATGTATCCGTTGCGAATCAGCTCACAGGCAAACCTAAATTCCCGCCACGAACGCTGCTGAGTACCTGTTTGAAATATGCGCCCGTATCTTTTAACTACGTCAGCCACCTCTCTGGCCTGTCTGATAGTAAGCGAGAGCGGCTTCTCACAGTAAACATCCATACCGGCCTTGACCGCAGCGATAGATGTCAGAACATGCCAGTGGTCCGGCGTAGCAACCAGTACCGCGTCGATATCCTCTCGTGCTACAAGCTCCCTGAAATCATTATAGCCGGCACAGTCATTATTACCGTAATACTTGTTCACAATATCACGGGCACGATTGCGATTGTTGGCATTCACATCACAGACAGCTACAAACTGCACCTCCGGCTTACTAAGAAAGCCTCCGCCCTGGACCCATATTCCCCCGCCCACGTGCCGCGTGCCCTGCCCGCCGACACCAATAGCGCCCATTACAATTCTATTGCTCGGCGCAACGGAGCCTGCCTTACCCAGCGCCGAAGAGGCCGCTAAATAAGGAAAACCCACAGCGACTACGGACGCACCGGCTGCTTTCCTTAAAAATTGACGTCGATTAATATCTCTTGCTTTCATAATAAGAGCTCCACTATCCCTTAACTAACAAATGATAATCAATTTTCAACAGAGCATAATCAATAATCAATAGTCAATAGTCAATGGTCAATTTCACAGACGCCAGGGTGCACGCATACCGCGGGCGAGCATATTGTTGGCTGCCGAGTCATTGATGAAGCGTTCGGCCTGCGGGTTCCACCTTAATTTTCGTCCTAACAGCATCGCAATATTACCCAGATGACAAACTGTACTTGTGCGATGCCCAATCTCTGCTGTGCAGATTGTATCCTTACGGCTCTTAATACAATCCAGGAAGTTCTGTTTGTGGTCATTACTGTTATACAGGTGAATCTCATCCGGCCCTATTTTGCTCGTCAGAAGCGACTTCGGCTCAGCATCGATTTTGCCGCGCGTCACATCTACCCATCCTTCGCTACCCTCAAAACGTGTATGCCCACTACCGCTTTTAAGGAGTAATTTAACGCCGTTGGCGTATGTGTACTCAATGTTCTCGTTTTGAGCGGTTGTAAACAATCCGGTCTTGGGAAAATCACCGCTGCCGACGATTTCGACCGGCCCGGTATCGTCGGCCCCATTACCCCATTGTGCAATGTCGAGATAATGAGCGCCCCAGTTGGTCATCTGGCCGCCGGAGTAGTCTAAAATGAAGCGGAATTGATAGTGACATCGCTGCTCGATATATGGTTCCCACGGCGCAGGCCCCAGCCACATATCGTAATCAAATCCTTCCGGCACCGGCTCCGGAGTCCACGTGGGCGGGCAGGTGCGGTTATTACCATGAATTCCAACTCTCATAGTGTGTAGTTTGCCGATTCGGCCATTACGCACCAGCTCGCAGGCGAACCGAAACTCGCTGCCCGACCGCTGCTGAGAGCCGGTTTGAAAAACCCGGCCGTACCGCTTCACCTCATCTGCAAGGACACGTCCCTCCCCTATGGTCAGAGTCAGTGGTTTCTCGCAAAACACATCCATACCAGCCCGGATTGCGGCAATCGAAATCGGCACATGCCAATGGTCAGGCGAAGCAACTGATACCGCGTCGATATCATCCCGGGTTAATACTTCTCGAAAGTCGGTGTAACAGGAATTCGCATTAAGACCGGCTATCCGACGGGCTTTTTCCCGATGTCCGGTATCAACATCACAAACCGCCACCACCTCACAGCCGGATTTACCTTTGAATCCCTTCATATTTCCTGTGCCCTGACCTCCCATACCAATGCAGCCCATCGTGATGCGATTACTGGGTGCGTCTGCGCCAAAAACCGAAGAAGGAACGATTGTCGGCCAGACTATAGCCGCTCCCGCAGCGACCGCTGAGCTTTTCAAAAACTGTCGACGGGTTACTGTCGTTGCCTTTTTAATTCTTCTGTTTTTCATTGTTTCTTCCCTTTTTGCTTTGCATAGATCTCTGATAACTATTTAAGAGTTTTTATTCTCAAGCTACGAAATGCAAGCTTGTCGCCATGACCACAAAAAGCGATATAGCCCTTGTCTCGCTTCAGGCCCGGATGGTCTTTTCCGTCCATCGTCTCCGGCGTGCCGGCCTTCTGGATATCCGCATCAACAATTGTTGTCCCGTTGAGCTTGACCGTGATCTGCTTGCCCTTGGCGATAACTTCTTGAAAATTCCACATACCAACGGGCTTTAGGTATCCGCGCTTCGCCGGAACGACACCATAAATTGACCCGTGAAACTGATAGGGCTTGAGATTCTTATACTTGGACGCCGTGTTATCTAATATCTGCAGCTCCATCCCCTGATACGCGGAATTGACGTTCAAAGGCGTGCGAATCCCAAGGCCGTTATTGGCACCGGGCGTCAGCTTGAACTCGAACCGCATAATGAAATCGCCGTACTCTTGCGCCGTGTAAAGATTACCCCCGCCAAGCTCAGGCTCCACAGCAATCGTACCATCCTTGACCACGTAACCCTGGGTATTGCCCTGCCAGCCGGCCAGGTCCTTTCCGTTGAAGAGCAGCTTGAAGCCGTCAGCCTTTTCCTGCTCGGTGAGCTTATTGGTTATCTCACGAATAAATACGTTCCTGAAATAAAGCAGACTGCCGTGCGATTGAAGCTCTATCTGCCCGTTCGGGTAAATCGGCTTGTCCCGCTCCCAGTAGTTCTCCATCACCACGTTATCGACAACTAACTCATCGTTAAGATACACTGTCACGCGATCGCCGGTCATAATAATTCTAAAAGTATTCCATTGTCCAACCGGCTTGTCCGCCATCTTCAAAGGCTTGCTCGGCCCTTTCTTGTTGTTAAACAATCCACCAGAGCCGACCTCAGTACCAACATTTCTATTTGTGTCCCATATCTGTACCTGTGGCGAGCCGCGCAGGTAAATGCCGCTGTCACCGCCCTTCTCGATCTTCCAATCGACCAACATTTCGAAATCGCTGTAGTCCTTTGCCGTACAAAGACTGTGCCCTTTGCCGTCAAAGCAAAGCACGCCATCGACCACCTTCCAGTGTGCCCGCATATCCTCGTCCGCCTTGGCCTGGGCCTTGGCTAATTCTTCACTGCTCATTTCGCGCCGGCTTTTAGGATTGCCTGCCAGCCCTTTCCAGCCGGCCAGGTCCCTGCCGTTGAACAGCGCCACAAATCCTTCCGGCGGCTGATTCAATTGTTTTGCCTCCGTCCTCGTTGCCGCATACCCAAGGCAAATTAAAACAAGAACCAACGAGACAAGATGGAACAAAGGTTTTGAATTAAACGTGCGTCTCTTCATTTTGTTTCTCCTTTTCTTAACTCAAGTAGCCGGTATTCACACAAGCACTGCCGCTCCTCGCAGCCATTGTAACGGGTTCGAGCAAACAATCTTTTGACCCGTGTTCTACAAAAGGGTGAAAGAGGGGACTCGAACCCCCGACCCCTGGATCCACAATCCAGTGCTCTAACCATCTGAGCTACTTTCACCACAAATCTTTCCCCCGCCAAAGGGTGTATTTTACCAGGCCTGCCCATTTACGTCAATGCCCGTCTTTGCCTGTTTTCTCTCGCAAAAATCCCCTTGAAAAATCCCGCATTGAAGAATCTCCTCTCTTTCCTATGCGGCTAATAAAAAGTCCCCGCGGCCGGTAGAGGTTAAATTTCAATCAAAAACGCTGATACCTAAAAGCAAAAATCTAAAAATCTAAAAAAATTTTAACTCCCCTTTCCACATCGAGTTACGAGAATCAAGTATCGAGAATCGAGTACTTTTTTCGACTCATTTGTGCAGGTAGCTCTAATTATAGACGCACGGCTTTCGACCTAAAAACGGACAATAACCAATATCGCAGATCCGCCTGTGCTGAAAGCCCGCCTCTGGAGGGGCGGAACCAATTAACTAATTCTTCTCTTCATCCTGAGCGCAGTCGAAGGGCTAATCTCTAATTCACTAATCCACTAACTTCACCTCCCCCGCAGGAAGGACATATTATGTCTCACGAAAAAAGATGTGACAACTGCTGCTTCTCGACCTTTGCCACCGGCACCGGGCGTGCCGTTCTTATCTGCCGCCAGAAAAAAGGCTCCGAAGGCACCTGGAAAGTCCGCTCCCTCCTCGACAAATGCCCCAACTTCCACCCTTCACGGACCGCCAAAGCCCAAAACCGCACCCCTCGCCTCATACCTCTTACCCGCGGCCAATTCACTATCGTCGATGCCAAAGACTACCCCATCCTGAGCCAATACACCTGGTTCGCCGAAGGCACTGATAAAAATTACTACGCCGTTCGAAAAGAAAACGGCAAAAGCATCAAAATGCACCGCCAGATCACCAACGCCCCCGACCATCTCGTCGTTGACCACATCGACCACAACGGCCTGAACAACCGCAGGAGTAATCTTCGCCTTGCAACTTTCACCCAAAACTGCCAGAACCAGAGAAGGCTCTCACACAAAACCTCAAAATACAAAGGCGTCCACTGGAACAAAGGATGTAAAAAATGGGCCGCCCGGATTACATCCAACAAAAAATCCCACCACCTCGGCTACTTCTCCAACGAAACCGACGCCGCCCGCGCGTACGATCGAGCGGCTCGAAAATACCACGCCGAATTCGCCAGCTTGAATTTCACAAAAACTACAACAGAGCCCCGACCGTAAGGGAGGGGTCGTTTAGCCGTCGCCGCCACGGCGACGTTATCATTATGAACGCCCCCGTAGGGTGGCGGCTTGCCCCACCAATCTCTAATCCACTAATCAACCAATTAACTACACACTATTATTTTTTCCTTGTATTCCCCTCTCCTACAATGTAATTTATCATCGACGTGCGGGCGTTCATTGATTTCATCGCCATAGGGGTAGTTAATATAGGGTATGCTGTGCATACCATTTCTGACTAACCTAGATATGACAAACAAAGTATTTCCATAAGTTTGCTTCACATATTGAAAGGTTAAAACTATGATCTATCTTTTCAATTCTGCATACAGAGCACTTTACACACGAAATGTCTTGAATACGCTATTCATCCCTAAAGGCGGGACGAATGAATATCGCTATAGAACCAGAGCGGCAGGCGCCAATATCGCACCGGACTCACACGGTGATTTCATAAATGAAGCTTCAGGTGAAGAAGTCGTAATAACTTTCATAGACCGCTTCGGCAAAACCGGATATGTCTATCATCCACTCCGCAGAGGCAGATTGGTGACGTGTCGGGAGGAGCAAGACCGTCTTTATTTTCGTGTCAACCTAGACCAATTTGTTTACCCAAGAGACTTTGCAGCATTCAACGAGATACTAAAACGTAGCTTAGGGCCGAAGGGCCTTCCTAGGCTGACAAACGACGACCCATTCAATACAAATGATGGATACTATGCAATAAAGGCTGGGAACATTTTTACACAGGCTAATGATTTCCACTGGGGACAAGATGCTTGGCAAAATGCAGTGGAAAACCTATGTCAGACACAGGCATTCGCCGAAAGGGCACCACGGGCCGAATCTTCCCAAGAGGAAGACGATGCCCCTAGGGAGTTCCTTTTCGTCAGATGTGACATATCTCGGGAGTCCACCCAGAAGAAGGCAGTAACTCCAACTCTACGTAAGGGTCTGGCAGTCTTCGATTTACTACGTGGAGCGAGATATGAGTTTCTGTTATCCTATCGATATCCACCCCAACTGGAGAATACTTCTTATACTGCGATTGTCGAAGCTGAGTTTGGTGAAAACTTGCGATCTTTGGGTTCAACGAGTATCAACATAGATTCTTACTCGAACAGTGTATCATTGCCCTTCGCAACTAAACGACATCTGGAAGATAACAAGGATGGTATCTCATTCAAATTCATCTCAAACCGTTCTAAATACGAACTGATTGGCCCTGATAGCCGGCTGTTGTTCAGATTTAAAGAAGCAAAGTCCTTCTGGATTCAACTCGGAATTATCCTTCTTCTTTTCACAGTTCTGAGCGTGTTTATAGGCGCAGACCTGCCACAGATATCACCCTTGACAATCTGCAATGTTGTCAAAGTACTCTGGCTCAAGGTCTTGGCAGGATTTCTTCAGGCAGCAGTTCTGTTCTGGATGTTTAGATTGGTAGGTAAGAAGGTCTTGTGACTTTGAGAAAGGCTTCCATAGTAAAGTTGAATACCAAGGTTGCCAATAGCTTCGTATCGAGATATGAACATCTTGGAAATGTGGGCCTCGGAGTGTGGCATTGGGGACTCCTTCTGGATGGAGTTTTGGTTTCAGTGTTATCTTTTGGTATGCCATGTTTTGCGGTTAGCAGAAGTTTTCTCGGTAAGGTTTCACGTAAATGCTCAGCTCGAGTCTTACAGATTTGCCGCGGTGCCACACATCCTTGGGCTCCTAGAAATACACCGAGCAGAATAATATGTCTTGCCTTGAAGGCTATTGCTAAGAATGAAGGCCCAGCTCTTATAGTTGCTTACGCGGATCCACATTTCCATGAAATCGGGACAATCTATCAAGCATCAAATGCTATATACACCGGCATGACCAATCCGAAAGGTCAAGCAAACTATATCGTTAATGGAGAATTTCTAAGCGGTTGGGTAGTACGCAAGCGATATGGAACAAGGTGTCGAACCAAGCTAAAAATGATAGATAACAAAATGACCGTATTGCCCTTGGAAAAGAAGTTAAGATATGTGCTCTTGGCTGGTCCATGGAAGTTCCGCAAAGAGGCCCGAAGGCTCCTTCAACCCTACAAACAGCCATATCCGAAAAGGTTAGAATTAGGGATACCTGCTATGAATATTGTTGAGATGATGAATATAACATAAAATAGTTATCTCCGCTGTGGAAAAATAGGAACATTGGGATTGTTGAAAAGGTTATAAAAGGCAAAAGAATTTTAGCGGATTAAAAAATAAATGAATCAACGAACAATCTACCGCTAGAGCATTTTAAGATATGATGTACTGGTTTAGACCATTATGAGGATGTCGCTT
>CAYTND010000015.1:0-14964 GCA_964438965.1 uncultured Pirellulales bacterium | reverse complement strand
AGGAACATCTGCGTGCCCCGAGGGCCGAAGCGGTCTGCGACTCCAAAGACAAACCAAGATTGTAAACTTTGCGATAGAGCCGTTCAGCTTCATTCAAAAGCCCTGCATTCCTTGTTGCATCAGCAAGATTCAAACAAGCCTGGCCGTAAAATTCGGTATCAGGATACTGCTCAACAAGCTGTGTCAAATCCTCTCGTGCACCGGAATAGTCATGGAGATTAGCTTTTAGTTTGCTCGAATTTAACAGTGCATACGGCGCCAAAGCTGTTTGTGAAAAGTGATTGGCCACTAACTTGTACTCCGCAATAGCATTGTTGACCCGGCCCTCCTGAACGTGCAAAAGTCCCAGAGCAAAATGAGCGTTTGGAATACGTTGGTCGTTATGGAATGTAAGTAAAAATTTTCTCCAAAGCGAAATAGTGTTCTGTATAAGCAAATTTACGTGTTCTGATAAAGATGAATAGTCAGCCGGGTTGTAAACTTTTACGAGCCCTTTTTCATCGAGACGTGCCAATAAGCCCACGTGCCCGGCTGCCACTTCGATTGCCTGCTGGGCGGTTGCGGCCGGCAGATACAAACTCACCGGCCTTTTGCGAATAGCATTCCCTGCTGGTTCGGCGGCTGTTGTCTTGGAGTGGACCCAGGAAATATCAAGGCCGGCATTTGCAGCGAATCTTGCCAGCAGCTCTTCAACCGAAGCCCCATGAGCAACGACAGACCAACGAGGTGGGACACCCTGATGTTCGAGCTTCTGAATCCGAGGGCTGAGCAGTCCTTCTTTTAACTGCTTTGAGCCGGAATTCAAAAGGGCCCGCAATTGGGCCTCGTTTAAGTTGATGAAAGGGTCAACATCTAATCCCGATAAATCGGGACTCCACAACCGGCCGGGAAGGTCTGTGTCGGCATCGCAAAGCGAAAGGACATTTCTGGTCATCGACTCAGCAACCAGGAAATGGCAATCAGGTTGCAACGACAAAGCCCAATCCTTGTCGAAATCCACTGCTTCGAGCAAAGCAATCGTCTGATAAGCTTTAGTTCGCGCTTTGAGGTACTGCTTATTTTGCAGTTGAATCAAACTAAGGTTGTAATTTGCAACCGCTCTGACGAGAAGTGAACGACTTTGTGAAAGTGTTCTGAATAAACGGCCGGCCTGGTCGGAATTGCCGGCCTTTCTCAAACACAAAGCCATTTTAAACTGAAGGAAATCCCTCAGCAGCTCTTCTTTAGCACCGGCTGGAAGACCCTGATGAAGCTGGTTATAAGCGGCATAAGCCTTACCGTAATCCTTTTGCAGATAGAAGTTCCGAGCAACTTCCAAAGACAGAGGTTGTGCCGGTGGAAACAAAGGCTCCGGCTCCTGGATTTGTTCCTGTACCACCTGTGTGGAAGCTTCAGCCTGAGTGGAATCTTCAACCGGCAATTCAGAGGGATGTGCTTGTTGAGCGGCAGGTGTTGGAATTTTGTTTAGCGGCCTTAGCAAAGGTTCCAACAGCAGGTACAGCAATATTGCACCAATTACAATAATGGCAGTAATGAGGACTTTTTGAAGGCTCGAAAAACGCTTATTCCGAATCGACCCCCGCGGGGAGCGCCGTGCGCTGGTCCGTGCACCAGCCTGGCTGGTGACGGATTGAACTGCATCAGCGGGTGCGGAATCCGCCAAAAGTTTGTAAAAATCTTCGTCTCCAACGAACACTTCTCGCTCCGAGAGTTCCCTGCGAACTTCTCCTGTAAATAATTCGCTTTCCGATGGCACCTCGGAAGTATCCTGTTGGAGAACATTTTTTTGTTCTTCTGTGGCCATAGTTTCCAACTTAGCGCCCACTGCCCGCCGCCGTTTGCCGTGACACGGCCATCTTGGCCGTGTTTTCACGGGCTGGAAGCCCGTGCCACCTCGGGGGCAAAACGATGAGGGCGCATCTCATAACTTCATTTTTAAGAAAGCAGCAATAACTGTGCCAGAGACGGCTACAGAAATAATTAAAAGTGCCTAAAGTGAGCTAAAGTGAACTAAAGTGAACTAAATTGAGTTTCAAACTTTAGGCACTTCAAACTTTAGGCACTTCGAGATGTCAGGATTTTAGACGAATCGACAGATTTTCTGACAGGCGTCTGGCGGTATACTCACAAAATTCGAATATCGAATATCGAAATCCTCCACAGGACACCTTACGGTGGAAACAAATTCAAAATTCAAATGCTCAAATTTTCAAAACTTACTGTTTTGGTAATTTGGATTTTGGTCATTTGAATTTGTTTCGTGCTTCGGATTTCGAATTTCGGATTTAATTCCAGATAGCCGTTGCAGGCTAAGACAGAGATGCTGGAACTTCGCTTCGCTCTTGCCTTGCGGGGCCGTGTGCGATATGTGAATCCTTTTCGATATTGTACTGCTTGACCTTGGCGTAAAGAGTTGCTCTGGTTATGCCAAGAAGAGCAGCAGCCCTGGTCTTTTGCCAGCCTGTTTTCTGCAAAGCCCGAGCAATCAACTCGCACTCAGCCTTTGCCAATGAGAAATCTTTGATGAGGCCGGGTGTTGTGCTGTTCGATACCTCACTCCATTCAGTCGGCTCAATATAGATGGCGTTTAACCCGATTTTGTCTGTTGTCTCCAGCAGGATGGCCCTTTCGATGACGTTACACAACTCACGGACATTGCCGGGCCAATCGTGTTTCTCCAGTGCCTCAATAGCTAATTCAGTCAGTGAAGTTATCTTACCGCACTTGTCCGGACAAATAGTTGAGGTCTCGAGAAAGTACTCAGTTAATAGCCGGATGTCTTGCCTTCGCCCTTGTGACCTAAGAGGAGCGAGAGTAACAGGACAAATATTCAGACGGTAATAAAGGTCTCGCCGGAAACGATTGGCCTGAACTTCACTTTTGAGATTGCGATTGCTCGAAGCTATTATCGTGGCGCTGCAGGCGATACTTTTGAGACCTCCGACCTTTCGGAAGCATTTTTCCTGTAGGACACGCAGCAACTTAGCCTGCAGGTCCATCGGCATCTCACTTATTTCATCAAGCAAGAGTGTTCCGGACTCGGCCAGTTCCAAAAGTCCTGTTTTCTCACGGTCTGCACCGGTAAAAGAACCTTTCACGTGACCGAAAAGCTCGCTTTCCAAGAGATTTGCCGTCAGAGCTGCACAATTTACAGCTACAAACTGCTCGTTCGGATGCCTTAGAATATGTATCGCCTTGGCAGCCAGCTCTTTGCCTGTGCCTGTTTCTCCAAGTATCAAAATCGGATTGCATCGGCTGGCAGCGACAAGTTTAATCATTTTGAGAGTATCGAGGGTCGCTTTACTGCATCCGACCATAGAGACAGAGCAAGCCAGTTCCTCAACAAAAAAACGCCTTGATTCCGTCGCTTGTCGCTCGTCGCTCGTTGCTCGGGTCACAAGACACTGGTCACGGGACACGGATTCATTCTTTATCCTGCTTATAATTTGCTCGAAGCCGGCGTAATCCTGCCTTGACTTCAGATAGTCATAGGCCCCCGCCTGCATAAACTCTGTGGACAAGTCGATGTTATCATCATCGTCCCCAACCACCACGATGGGAACATTGGTTGAATATTTATCGGCCCTATCGAGGAATTCACGAATATGACCCGTACCGAACCGGTGGTCAAAAAGAATTAAATCCGGCTTGACCGTTTGAACGATATCCAGAGCATCGGCCAGGTCATCAGCCCCAAATACTTTCCGGCCATATTTCTGAGCCAGTTGTTGTACTTCGGGGTCTCTACTGAGTGCAACAATTCTACGTAAAGTCATCCTTATCCAAAGCTATAAGCGTTGTCTGTGGTTATGTTGCTTTTTTCATTATGCAGGCATTTGTGTTTCACAAATAGTGGATAATACAAAGCCCTAAATCGACAAAGGAGCCAAGACAACTTTAATTCTTTTATGGGACCGGCCAATAATGTCACTGATTCTTTTGGACTCAAAGACGCTCTGAGATTGTGTGATAATTTTATAGGACGCTTTTCTTATAAGAAAGCAACACCAACAGCGAGAATGCGCTACTTTTTATGGGACTTTTTAGTGCCATCGAGCAAACTAAAGCAAAGCAAAAAAAAAATCAGCACAACCGTCAATCCCAAAGCGGCAAAATTTTCTGGGATACAGGAAAATTTGTCCTCTGAGAGAATCTTTAACAAAGGTGATTTCCACCTTTATTCAATTTTTAGTTTCCGTAATGTCTGTTGTGACAGGAAGTTGTGTATCACAAAAGCGGCGGCGATTGTAATGTGGCACAACAATTGCTCTCTTTTGTCTGTCGCTCGTACCAGTATGGCATCGAGTCGCGAACGACAACATCGGGATTTGAAAAGAAATTTAGTTTTTTGTCATTTGCAAAAGGTTGAAAAGTTATGGATCCAGTATCAGCAACAAGTTCAGCAAGTAACATCCAAATGGATTATATGAAACTTCTGATAACGCAGCTACAAAACCAGAACCCGCTGGAACCGTTAGACAATAATGAGATGGCTTCCCAGTTGGCACAGTTCTCACAACTACAGCAGCTCGAATCAATGAATGCAAGCTTTGCAAAGGTGCTTGCCACTACTGAGCTTACATACGCCAATTCATTATTAGGCAAGGAAGTTACATTTACACCGAAGACCGAGACAGGCGCCGCAAATATCACAAGCGGCATAGTCGAGCAAGTCTATAATAACATTGACGGTGGAATATTTTTGAGAGTAGGAAACCTTACGCTTGGTTTGGAAGACATAATATCGGTCAAAAACTGAATTTGGATTTAGAGTTTCGATATAAGGAGATAGAAAAATGAGTTTTGCATTGTCAGCTGGAGTTACGGGGCTGCAAGCCCACCAGAAAATGATTGACGTAGCCGGCAATAACCTGGCCAATGTCAATACCACCGCCTTTAAGGCCAGCAGTATAACCTTCTCGGAACTGCTGAGTGAGACGATAAAAAAGGCATCGCAGCCAACAAGCACCGTCGGCGGCACCAATCCTCAGCAGATGGGCACAGGTGTTGGAGTAGCCGGTATAACCCCAAATATGACACAGGGCAGTATCGTAAACACCGGCAATCCTCTGGACCTGGCGTTAGAAGGTGAAGGCTATTTTGTGGTAAGTGACGGTCAACAGAGCATTTTCACCCGCGCAGGTGCATTTGCCGTTGATGCGAACTCAATTATGGTTGACCCCGCCACGGGCTATCGTGTCCAGCGAATCGGCGCAATAGGCGAAAGTGACGGCTTCCAGGTTGCCGGTGACAGTAACCTTCATGTACCTTTCGGAGTACCGATGCCGGCACAGCTAACATCAACGGTAACAGTATCAGGCAATTTAAGCTCCGATGCGACGCTACAGACAGCACAAACACAAGTATTAAGCTCAAATATCAGTTACACAACAAACGGCACTACGGCAGTAGGAACCACATTAATTTCAAATCTCGACCAATATACCGGGACACTGAACTCGGGTACGATTACCTTCTCCGGTTATAAACCGGATGGAACCGCTTTAGGCATCAGTCCAAGCACCGACCTGACAATGCCTGTTACTGCAACAACCACATTAAATGATGTACTAACCTGGCTGAACACTAATGAAGGTACTGCTGCGGTTGACGAAGTACAGACGATTTCCAGTACCGCCACAGGCGGCACATTCGCGATGAGTTTTGGGGGGCAAACGACCGGTGCTCTTGCCTTTAATGCTACTGCCGCCCAGATAGACACAGCATTGGAAGCCCTTTCCAGTATTGGGGCCGGCAATGTAACTTCTGCCGGCGGGCCCCTTGGAACGGCTGGTGTTACTGTTACGTTTGCAGGTACTTTAGCGGGGCAGGATGCCGCCATGGTAACAGTTGATAACACCAACATGACAGGTGGAACGGCTTCGATTGCGGAAACAACAAAAGGACGGGCTGTACAGGGTATTCTTGGCAGCACTGCCACGGCATCTTTGCTCAACGGACAACTACGTATTACTGACACAACCAGCGGCTATAGTAAATCTGATTTGACTATGACTTATAGCGGCGACGGTACACTTACAATGCCAGGGTATTTCGAGATGTTAACCGTCGGCGGAGAAGAAGTCAAGGGTGTTAATATTATGGTTTATGATTCTCAGGGGGGACAACACGTTTTCTCGGGTTCATTTGTACGGACAAATACCGCTAACACCTGGGATATGGTGCTATCCTCAATGAGCGGCAATATCAATCAGATAACCATACCAAACCGGCGTATAGAAAACATAACCTTCGACACCACGAACGGTTATTACACAGGTGTAACAGGCAGCGGCAATCCATCAGAATTTGTAGTAAGTTTTGCACATGATCCTTTGAATCCACAAACCATCTCTTTAGACTTTGGTACCGTAGGCGAATTGAACGGCCTGACACAGTTTGCCGGGAACTCTACGGCAGTAGCAAAAGATCAGGACGGCTACGAAGCCGGTCAACTTTCCAGTGTATCGGTCGATAATACAGGCATTGTAATTGGTGCTTTCTCCAACGGTATCAAAAAGGACATCGGTGCCATCCAGATATCGTTGTTCCAGAATACATCAGGTCTGGAAAGTGTCGGCAACGGATACTTTACCTCTTCGGCCAACTCAGGAGTGCCGGTCGCTACCCAGGCGATGTCCGGAGGCGCCGGCTCCGTCCATGGCGGAGCATTGGAAAAATCCAACTCAGATGTTGCGACCCAGTTTGTTTCTATGATTCAAGCCCAAAACGGTTTCCAGGCCAATGCGAGGACCATCAGAGTCGCCAACGACATACTGCGAGAACTGAGCAACCTTATCAGATAGACAGTTCATAGTTCATTGTTATGAGTTCATAGACTACGAACTATGAACAATGAACTACGAACCATAAAACAATGAACTACGAACTATAAAACAATGAACTACGAACTATGCAATATGGTTGTTTTGGCACTAACACCGACGGAGCGGTGGAAGGCCGCTGGGCGGTTTGATACCGGCATGACCGAACACTGGATTATTCTAACAGGCGTGGCTGTCATAATCGTATTAACTGCGCTGCTGTTGATGATTAGCTTACGTCGAACAAAGCAGAAACATAAGGTTAGTGGGCATCTATTTGTTGATTATGCCGAAAAAAGAGGTCTAAGCAGACGGGAGCGACAAATTTTGCTTGAGATAGCAAATAAGGCAGGACTTAAGAGAAGCCAGGCCATTTTTAGTATGGCCGGTGCCTTTGACCACGGGGCAGGTAAAATGATAGAAGAAAGCCTTGCCCAGCAGGGAGCAGAAGAAAGCAAATGGTTAAGAACCGAACTGTCCTTTCTGCGTGAAAAGCTTGGCTTTCAGAAAAAAACCTCAGTCTCAATAGGCCCACCAACGAAATTGAAGAGACCGAGCAGCAGACAAATTCCCGCAGGTAAACAACTTCATATAACCCGTCGTAAAACTCTCGACTTAGGCGATATTGAGTCCACCGTTATAAAAAATGACAATATGGAACTTACTGTCAAACTGACAACACCGGTGGAAAGTAAGCTGGGCGAGTTCTGGCGTGCGCGTTATTATTTTGGTGTCTCGGTCTGGGAGTTTGACACTTCTGTAGTTCGCTGTAATGGTGACATTCTGGTTTTGAATCATAGTGATGATATGCGGTTCATTAGTCGCCGTCGTTTCTTGCGTGTTCGAGTAAACAAGCCGGCCTTCATTGCACGCTTTCCATTCTCAAGAACGCTGCCGCCAAACAGTGTCAACAGTGTCAGCAGCAACAAGGGTCATGCGGTAAAGCAAGGTTCGGCAAATGCCTCCGGCAACAGTTGGGGACCACCGGAATTTATACCTGCAACTGTTACTGAGCTTGGCGGTCCCGGCCTGCTCATAGAGGCCCCGCTGGAAGTAAAAGCAGGTGACAGAATATTGGTAATAGTTAATCTGAGTGAAACAATCGATGCTCGACCCAGCAACGCTGGGTTCCGATTAAAACCCGCCGTTGGCGGGTCGATACCGGATACTCGTCGAGAATCGAGAATAGTGGAAGATATTGGCGAGGTCAGGCATACCAAAGCTATACAAGATGGTTTTTCAATAGCCGTCGAATTGACAGGCTTAAGCGACTCAAACGTCAGCGAGCTAATTCGCGCTACCAACGCAGCTTCTATAAGAAGCAATGTCAACCGTCAAGATAGTCCGGATTCCGTAGAGACAGAAGAAAAAGTTTCAGAACCGGCAACTGTGCAAGAAATCTGAAATGTCAGAGATTACAGACCAAGTTAGTTCAAGCATTGATGCGTTAACAAAGGAATTTGAAATAATAGCGCACAATCTGGCCAACGTAAGCACAGCCGGATTCAAGCGCAGATGCAACGCATTCTCACAATACCTTGAGGCACAAGAGGCGGGGACAGAGACATATTCGCCCGGAAGCATTGAACTGAACTCGGCATTTGATTTTTCCCAGGGCAATATGGTCGAGACAGGCCGGCCTTTGGATTTTGCCCTGTTCGGTAAAGGATTTTTTGTGATAGAGACACCTCAAGGACCTCTTTACAGGCGCAACGGCATGCTCTTCAGAAACCAAAGTGGTCAAATAACGGATTCTCAGGGAAGAATTGCAGCAGGTGAGGCAGGGCCAATCACGATACCGAGTGATATGGGAATCGAGCAAGTGAGTGTCTCGAGTAATGGAAGCATCAGTGCCGGCGGTATAGCCATCGGAAGATTCAGATTGGTTGATTTCGGAGACAACGAAGACAAACTTGTGCCAACAGGAGAGAATTGTTACGCGATGCCTGATGAGAATATACAACCGGTCGCAGCAGAAAATATAGTTGTAACGCAGGGCTACCAAGAGGCCTCCAACGTAAAGATCATAGATGAATTAGTGGATATGATAATGGTGTCCAGACTATACGAAGCAAATATGAAGTTTTTTACAGCCAGTATGGAAGTGGCCAACAGCATTATAAGTGCAATTATGGCCTAAGGCAGAAGACAGCGTACAGCGGATAGCGGATAGGAAAAAACTGGACGCCGAACGCTAAACGCTGACATTTGATAAGGAGAACAAAATTATGTTAAGAGCATTTTCCACTTCAGCGACGGGTATGGCGGCCCAGCAGACATTGGTGGACGTGATAGCTAATAATCTTGCCAACATCAACACGACGGGTTTCAAGCGTAGCCAGGTTGCTTTTCAGGATTTGCTTTACATAACTCTACAAGAACCCGGCACAGAAGTGGTTTCCGGCACAAATACTCCTACAGGATTGGAAATAGGCAGCGGCGTCCAAACTGCAGCTACCGTAAGAGTTTTTAGCATCGGTGAACTTGAGAATACCAGCAAACCTCTCGATATAGCCATTTCAGGCAAGGGCTTCCTTCAGGTAAGTATGCCAAACGGTGATTTAAGATACACGCGCGACGGCTCGCTACAACTAAATGCCAACGGTGAATTAGTTACCGTCACCGGATACCAGATAGAGCCGGCTATCACCGTTCCAATAGACGCCACTTCTGTTAATATCGGCAAGGATGGAGGCGTTAATATTACCGATTCTGCGGGGACACAATCAGTTGTAGGCACGATTCAACTGGCACGTTTTCCTAATCCCTCGGGTCTTTCCAGTGAAGGCGGTAACCTGTTTGCAGAGACTTTAGCAAGCGGCACACCTACGACCGGCACAGCAGGAGAGAGTGGTTTCGGTGCTA
Source organism: uncultured Pirellulales bacterium (assembly GCA_964438965.1). Classification (GTDB taxonomy): domain Bacteria; phylum Planctomycetota; class Phycisphaerae; order Sedimentisphaerales; family Anaerobacaceae; genus NIOZ-UU13. Next base: position 5,275 of record CAYTND010000015.1, on the reverse strand, counting down.
TCCAGTCGGGATTTCTGGAAAAATCGAATGTCCAGATGATAACCGAACTTGTCAACCTTATCACCGCCCAACGGGCATACGAGACGAACTCCCGTGCGATTAGAGCGGGAGACGAAATGCTAAGGCAGGCAAATCAAATAGCAAGGTTCTAAGTGAAAGAGGATTATGAGTAAAAAAAAGAGCACAAGAACACAAGGGCATAAGAGCATAAGAATACTTGTAAGCTGTATATTTATGATTAGTGTGATTTTCTGCCAGGCACCGGCGAACAGCAAAGCTGACAACACGAAGAATGATTCAGCCCTCCAGGTTTACCTCCCGAGAGAAATTACAGTCAAAGACAGCAGCTTAAGCCTGGGTCAGGTTAGCATAATTCGAGGCAAAGAATCTCTTGTATCCAAGGCGAGCAAAATCGCATTAGGGCGGATTTCAGTGCCGGGGCAGAAGATTGTTATCGACAGGGCAACGGTTTTAAGCAGATTGGCCTGCAACGGCATCCCTGCATCGAAAGTAACATTCAGCGGTGCAGAAAAAATAACGGTAAAAAAACAAGAGCAAATCATCCGGAGCAGTGAATTAGTTAAGTTAGCAAGCTCCTTTCTGGAAAAAAATCCTCCCGTCGTTTCAGCTTGTGGATTCAATCCAATACGGAAGCCCCAGGATTTCATCATCACCGGGACGGGCAAAGATATAAGATTTTCTCCTCGATTAGTCCAAAACAGAGCAAGAAACCAGGCAAGGGTTGAAATTACCATACTTTCAGGCGGCAAAAAAATCGATGTGCGTGAGGTAACTTTCGGGTTGAAATACAATGCCGCCCAAGCAGTAGCAAAGGTTGATATTCCCGCAGGTGCGGTTATCAGTCCTGAGAATGTCAAGATAAAAAAGACGATATCAAACTACCCGGAGCCTTCTAATAACTGGAGGCCTCCTTATGGCCTCATTGCCAAACGTCAGATACCAGCAAAGACCGTTCTTCGTCCAAATATGCTGGGCCCTGTCAAGTCTCCAATCATTGCCAAGCGCAATCAAAAGGTTGTTATTCGAATTGACAGGCCTGGATTTCTGATTACGGCTTTTGGAAAAGCTATGCAGGATGGGCGAGCCGGTGAATATATAAAAGTACGAAACGTAGATTCACAACGAATAATTTTGGTCAGAGTCAACGAAGACGGAAGCGTGGTACCTGTTTTTTAGAAGGAGAAATAAATGAATAACAGAATAGTTATAGTTCTTGTCTTGATGGTACTCGTGCTCTTGTCCGCCCCTGCCGGCAACAAGCAGGGGCTGCAAGCAGGTTCTATCTGGACCAAGAGGGACAAGAATATGAAGGAGTTGTACGCGGACGATGTGGCCCGCCAGATAGGTGATATCCTGACCATTAAGATTACCGAAAACAGCAAGGTCTATAACAAAGCAAAAAGGGATTTAAAGAAGGATACTAATCGGTCAAGCACCTTTAACGGGGATCTGGGAATCACAACGCCGAATAATAATATTCTACCCCGCATGCCCGGCTTCACGATGGCTACCACATCGGCTAATGAGTTGAAAAGCAAGGCTGATTACAAAGACGAACGTAAGTTTGAGGACCAGGTCAGTGTAATAGTGATGGACATTCTGCCTAATCACAAGCTTGTGGTTATGGGGACTCGCAGCCGAAATATCGCAGGAGATCTACAAACCATCGAGGTAAGCGGCATAGTCAGAATAAGCGATATTGCATTTGATAACACGGTCAAGAGTGAACAGGTGGCAGACTTTCGTATTGTTACTAAAAATTCGGGCGTCGCAGCACCCTACACAAAACCGGGCTGGCTCGGCAAGATATTTGACATTATTTGGCCGTTTTGATTGTGGCATTTGCACAGAATAACACTGATCGACACGGAGTAATAGTTTATGAAATCAACAAAGAACATAAGAGCACAAGGGCATAAGAGCACAAGCGTACAAAAACATAAGGGCACACTGACACTTATGACTTGTGCCCTCATAGCCTGTACACTTATAGCTAACGTTGGGCAAAGCGAACGAATCAAGGACATTGTTGACATTCAGGGGCTCCGCAGCAACCCACTTACAGGTGTCGGCTTAATTATTGGTTTGGCCGGCACCGGCGACAGCGGTACGCTATCGCGACAAATGCTTACAAACATGCTGAGGGAATCGGGATTAGTTCTTACTCCCGACGATTTGACCAGCGGTAATATTGCGGTGGTTTGGGTTACAGCGGAATTGGGTCCTTTTGCCCGTGAAGGCTCACGAATCGATGCTGACGTCTCAGCTATAGGAGATGCCAAAAGCCTTCAGGGCGGAAAGCTGCTGCCGACACCACTGAAAGGTCTTGATGGTCAGGTTTATGCCATAGCGGATGGTGGAGTTTCAATCGGGGGCTGGACGGCAGCAGGCGATAAGGCTTCGATTACAAAGAACCACCAGACGGTCGGTCGAATTCCCGACGGTGCGGTAGTTGAAAAAGAAGAAATAGCTACATTCGTCGAATACATTGGAGGCCATAGACTTATCACGCTTAATCTTAGAAACAGTGACTTTTCAACCGCAGAGCAAATCAGCAAAGCTATTAACCGGGATTACGCGAACAGCGCAGTAGTAGTTGACGCCGGTACAGTTACAGTTAAAGTTGCAAGCGAAATTAGTGAGGAAGATATAGCCGGCTTTATTGTCGATATTAGAAAGCACGAAGTGAAGGTCGATGTTCCTGCGGTGGTGGTTATCAACGAGCGCACGGGCACTATCGTGGTCGGCGAAAACGTGGGCATATCAGCGGTGGCGATTTCACAGGGCAGCCTTGTTATAAAAATCAAGGAAATACCAATCGTTTCACAGCCAACGGCTCCTTTCTCTGATGCCGGGCAAACCAAAGTTGTTCAAGACACGTTGATAGGAGTCGAAGAGAACGAAGGACATCTGATTCCTATGTCCCGGTCGGTTACCGTCTCAGAGTTAGCTAAAAGTCTTAACGGCATAGGAGCCACACCAACAGACCTGATAGCGATATTTAACGCTTTGAAAAAGGCCGGCGCCCTTCAAGCCAAGCTGGTGATAATGTAGGAGTAATTTAATGGACAGCGTTAAATTGATATTAACCGAACCAATCTCACCGCCGAGTCTGTTAGAGCAACTCGACAAATCGAGACTCAACAGCATTTCGGAAGAGAAAAAGGAGCAAGTAGCCAAGGATTTTGAATCAGTTCTACTGACTAAGCTGCTGGACGAAATGAAAAATAGTATTGTGGACTGGGGCCTTGAGAAAGACGCGACTTCCAAACAGATTCATGGAATATTCTGGCTATACCTTGCCCGTGATGTTGCAAACAACGGCGGTCTTGGATTGTGGAAGGATATATATCAATCTTTATCCGACTCTGAGCAGGCCAACACAGTAGAGAAAACAGAATTCAGATGACAGAGATGTCTTCCGTCCTCGGTTTTCTGAGTTCTGACTAAAGATGGGCATGTATGAAATCGACGGCAACTGAAATAGAAGATAAAGTTGATGAGCTGTTAGCTTGTCTCGATAAAGACAGCCGACATATACAGGAAAGTTTGTTGCAGTTGAATAAATTGCGCAGCTTAGTTATCAAGCGTGACGATGCCGGTTTGGGCACACTACTTAAGATTATCCAGGCCGAGTCGGACAGCTACGGAAACCATGAATCAAAACGGCAAACGATACGAAAAGAATTGGCGAATGCTCTTGGTTGTAGCACAGAGCAAATGACTTTGTCGGCGCTGGAAGCAAGTCTGCCAAAAGGAAAAAAAGCCCAGGTAACCAAGAAGAAAGCAAAGTTAATGTCATTGATTGAAGAACTTAAGAAAGAATATTTAAGCACGACCTTGCTTTTGTCTGAATGCACCAGATTCAATAACCTGCTTTTGAATAGTATCTTCGACCTCGGCAAGACAGGGACGGTTTACTACAACTCCAATGGTGCAACTAAACAGCAAACTGATATGGCTTTTGTAAACCTGCAGTTGTAGAGTGGGCTTTAGCCCACCGAAAGGAACTAAGAGGCAAGATTTCGGTGGTGCAAGCCCCACCCTACGGGCCAATGCCCAACAGTTGCGGGACAAGAACTGTGAGAAGTGTGTTCTAAATAGAGTTAAGAATAAATAGAGTTAAGAAATGGATAGTTTCTCCATAGGCATTAGCGGCCTTAAAGCAGCCCAGAGAGCCTTTGATATAATCGGCAATAATGTTGCCAACGCGGCTACCGACGGCTACCACCGTCAGAGAATAGAACTGCGTCCTGCTTATTCGGGGCAAATCGGTTCGATTCTCTTAGGAGGAGGTGTCGAGGTCGCTGGTATTACCAGATTAATTGATGGTCTTCTGGAACAAGAGATTCTCCGTCAAAAGTCGTTATTCGGGCAGGTCTCACAGGAATTTGCCACGCTGCGGACGGTCGAAAACGCATTTGGAGAATTTTTGGAGGGGACCGGTTTGAGCACAGCTATGGACAATTTTTTCAACGCATTGCAGGATCTTTCCGCTCATCCGACAGAAATCATCTGGCAAAACCAGATTGTAACCGCCGCTAAGACTATGGCCAGTCAATTCAGAACGTTAGGAGAACTCCTGGCATCATTGAAAAATCAAATTGAGCTGGAAGCTAAGAACACCATCGAACATATCAATATCCTGACAAACAGAATAGCCGAACTGAACGACAACATAGAAAAGCATGAAATAAGCGGTGGCCAAGACAACAATTTACGGGACCAAAGGGACCAGTGCATAACAGAGCTGTCCGAATTGGTTGGTATAGAGACCCAGGCGCGAGAGTATGGTGTGATCGATGTCTATATCGCTGGAACCCCTGTTGCAATAGGTGCCACCGCCATCAACCTGGAAACAGGTTTGAAAGAAGATGGCAAACTGGGTATTTCCGTTGCCGGCGCGAGTAATTTTAACATAAACGTACAAGGTGGACAATTAGGCGGATTATTGTCGTTAAGAAATGAACTGGTCTCTGATATTCGCGATGACCTGGACGATCTGGCAACTGCAATGATACAGCAGATAAATCAATACCATGTCCAGGGAGTCGGTTCAGCCGGGTCGTTTACGGAACTGACCGGCTGGCCTGTGACGAGCCAAAATTTGGCCGATTTTGGCTCAAACGTAACTGACGGCAACATATATATAAGAGTTACAAATACGAGCACCGGAACGCTAACCCGTACTGAAATCCCTGTTGACAAATCCGCCGATTCATTATCCGACATAGCCACTCGTATCTCAGCTATC
>CAYTND010000014.1:0-15166 GCA_964438965.1 uncultured Pirellulales bacterium | reverse complement strand
AACTTCCTCCACTTCAACTCCGATTTCAGGATTAGGCAAGAGACTCGCCTGCAATCTCCTCGCTTCTGAAGCACGAACCTCCCAGGAAAAAGCCTTCAGTCCTGGATTATGCATCAATGCTAAAGCCAAAGCTTTACGCAAAGTGATAACGCCGGTTGGCTCGGTAATTTCAGGGGCTTCTGTCGTCTCCATCGGTTTGGCGGGAGGCTGGAAAGTGCTGAATTCCTGTCCCAACGACCGAGGTTGGGGTAATGCAACTTCATTGCTCTGCTCCATACAGCCTTGAACACCAAGTGCGAACAGCACAACTAAAAACGACAAAAATCTCATGCACATTACGGTAATCCTAAAATATTTAACTTACCAGTTCAGGGTTCTTATGATGAACTCCAATTGAGGGAGTATCAGAAGAATGCAACTATCCGGGCATTTTACAGTAAGTGTTTTGTAAATGTTACAGAAAAAGAAATGTCTTTTTAGTAGATCACACCAGCAGTATCACTGTGCGCAGAGGAGTAAAGTAAGAAGTGGCAACAAAAGTATTTGGAGCAAAATTATATGCATAAGAATTGGGCTTGTCGGTACCTACAATCATGTTTGTCGCTGGGACTGGAAATGTGGGATTCAACTGTTTAGGTGTATGGGAAATCTTCGCTAAACCAATGGAAATCGGGACATCTACGCAGGGATCACAATGTTTGCCTTCTATATGATGAGCTTCGTAGTGAAGCTTATTTTGGTCTGAAGTATAGGAATGAACCGGGCCCTCGCACTGTTTGTGAAAAGCAGATTCCAATTCAGTATGACCGTCCGAACCAAAACATAGCACGATCCCGCGTGCTAAATTGCCAGCTATCAAAAGGCAGATAAACACAACAATACATTTTTTGTACATCTGCTTTTTGGCCAACTTCACAATCATTCCGCTATTTTACCACTTCCTGGCCCAAAATACAAGGCTCATTGCGTACTATCCTTCTGAAAGATATGTTATTCGGTATCTACGTATCTACACACAAATTGTTCAGGACTATATACTATAATTGTAAGATAGAATCAGACACTTACGTGGCACAAAACGGCCAGTGCCCAAAGTAAGTCTTTTTTAGCCACGACCTTTGTTTCATATCTTTCATTTATTGGTATCAGATGGACATCTGTTTTGGTTGTTCTTATGAGCTTGCAGGTAACGCCTATTTGATTTGCAACACGAGCAATGCTAATTTGACCCTGCGCCGCCGGCACCGATGGACTTAATATCACAACGTCACCATCATTTATCCTTGGTGACATACTGTCTCCGTCCACATGGAGGGCAAAACTATCAGGGAACAGCTTATGAATCTCATCGCATTGGACAAACTCAACTATCTGCTCCTGGCCTTGCCCACAAACCTGAATGAGATTAGCCTGCTGCTTTTTGATGCTATCCACGAGAAGTCGTGCCTGCAAATCAACTGAGACCGTGCCATCCACAGAACCAACAATCTCTTTTCCGATGTGCTTTTTCACCAGCTCATCAAGCTCTGTAACAGCTTGTTCCGGTTCGGGCAGAAATGTTTGTTCCCAAAAATGCACCATCCCCGCCGCGGTTCGACCAAGCACGGGTATCCATCCCGGCCGTGTTTGCCTGGGTGGTAGAACCTTAGAGTGAAATCTTCCTTCAATACCCTTTTGCTCGCATAATAGCTCAATAAAAGCTAAAACCGCTTCGGTCAGTTCAGGATTGTCTGTAAATAACTTGTCTAATCTTTGCAGAAGTCCACTATTTGACCCAGATGCGAATTTTTTTTCAGTGCTTCGGCCGGTCAGCAACCACTTCAAATCCGTCCCTGTAACCTCACATATCTTTAGCAGAATCTCGATTGGAGGAATTCTGTTGTTTTCATAATAGCTGTAAGTAGAAGGACTTATACTCAAATCGCGGGCAAATTTGCTTTTGCCCCTGCTGCCGGTATGTTGCTCACGCAGAAGCCGAATTCGCCCGATTATCGCATTTACGTCATTATTCTTCATAATATTACGCATATATGAATAATATAATTGCAATATCTCGCAATCGTGTTAATATTCCGATGAAAGCGAATCTAAAGTAACTTATTTTAGACCCAAATATGAATTTGTCAAGAAAGGAATTGCAAAGAAAATGGCAAAATCCACAAGAAAAAAGGCAAAAAGGGCAAAATCATCGAAAAAAACAAAAAAAATGGAAAAATCTACAAAGGAGCAATCAAAAGCAGCAGAATACGTAGGCCACCTTTTGGAATTACATAAGCTGCAAGGAGCACTGCTGACCCAACTGTATAAGGAAGTTTAATAAACTCAGCGGTGCCCCCGTGAGAACTCAGTTTGTACGTTTGGTATCGAACAACTTATAGGCTCAGAGGTTTTGTGTTTGTATGTTGGATTCGGCGGTGTTTTGTTCGCCGGGTTTGAAAGGCAGCGGTTCGGCGAACTGAACGGCAATGCGGCGCAAAAAGCTATTTACGCTATCAATCCGACAGACATGAGCTGAACGGGTGAAATTCGCCATATCAAAAGAATCATCCGGGCCATAACGGGGGACACTAAAACGAGCGGTTATATGTTGGCCGAGGTAGGGACAACCATCGTCGGCGTAGCAGGTAAACGCAGCGCCCCTGCTGGAAACATCAACCATCTGTCCCTGTGCAAGAGTCTCGTTAGGGTCCTCGGCAAACCAGATTGGCCAAAAATAACGCAGTCTTTGTTCTGTTCTTCGCTCGTTTGGCTTGTCCATTATAAACGCTCCTCAAATCTCTTGCTTTCGTTTAATGATTTACGAATCGACAGATTCCGGGGCTGACTTTACGAAGGGTTACCGGAAAAATCGCGGTTCATCGGGCTAATAGGGGCAATTATTGTGTTTTGGGTTTGCTATTGTGGAAAACCGGTTTGAAACTTTTTTATAACTTTTTTAGCCTTTGGCGAGGATATTCCTATAATCAAGCGCTGAGTTAAAACGGAAGCTGCTAAAAAAATGATTTTATTTAGACTAAAATGGCCAGTTCGATTGTGTTATAGGTAACGAACGTTCGTTTTAAGACAAAACCTGCAGGATTTAGATGATAGAAGATAAGCTGCTTATATGGAGATTTAAGCTCGGCAGCAGCGATGCTCTCTGCCGTATCTACAAAAAGTACAAGGACAATTTGCTAAGGCTGGCATTTGCTCTCTTGAATGATACAAGCGCTGCCGAGGACATCGTGCACGATTGTTTCGTATCTTTCGCACAATCTTCAGAGAAATTAAAACTTAACGGCAATCTGAAAAGCTATCTGGCAACCTGTGTTGTTAATCGTGTACGCAACGCAAACAAAACAAGGCAGCGGCAGTCCGCTTTGGGACGCCTTCCGGCGGAAACTACCGGTCTGAATGAAGCCGAGTCAGCCGTATCAAATTCAAAAAGGCCGGAACAATGGATTATCTACAGCGAGCAATTGAGACAGCTCAATAAGCACTTGCTCAGCTTCCGGAGCAGCAGCGAGAGGTAATAATCCTGCACCTACAGGGAGGGATGAAATTTAAGGCAATTGCCGAATTGCAGGGCGTTTCAATTAACACGGTCCAGAGCAGGTACCGCTATGGATTAGATAAACTGCGGTCAATTTTAGATAGTGAGGTCAAATTATGAGACCGGCGGAAAATATAGAAAAGTTGGTTAAGAATATAAACATCGATACAAATGACAAAACAGATGAAGCAGTTCTTGGTGATGTTCTGAAAGCATTCGAAAAATCAAAAAATATAAAATCGGCTTTAGCTCAGTCGAATATGTGGAGAATAATTATGAAAAGCAGAATGACACAAGTTGCCGCTGCGGCGGTGATAATTATAGCGGTACTTGCAAGCATACACTACCTCGGTGGCTCAATAGATGGAGCTTCAGTTGCTCTTGCTCAGATGTCCAAAGCGATTAAGAAAATGCCCTGGATGCATATCCGTGCAGAGATTGATGCTCCGGATAGTAAAGGTCAAATAGACGAATGGATTTGTTTTGAAAAGTCTGTAGAGATAACAAAGCAGGTAGATGGCACAATCAGATATCGTGATGAGGGACAGGATACGATGTATGTTTACGACCCTTTAAATAATATGGTCACAATTACATCATTGAGCGACAGATATGCTGTCCCAAGACGTACTCCCATGCCCATGTCACCTACCGAAGGCATAGAAAGACTGCTCGAAACACTAAAAGAAGAGAGCCAGGTCGAGCTATCCGTCAGCCGGAATGAAATAAATGGGCAAACTGTTGAGATTATAAATATTGTATCAATAACTCAAGATGAGCCTGTAATTAACCAGAATATGACAATTATTATCAATGCCGAAACCAAGTTGCCGATTTCTATGGACACGGTTGTAACCAAGGAAAATGGGGAGCGAATTGGAACTGCGCACGTTGATTTTGATTACCCGAGTGAAGGCCCAGAGAATATTTATAGTCTTGGAGTTCCTCAGGATGCACAAATAGTTGACCGTCGGCCAAGGCCAGATGCCAACTCAGAAATAAGTATCAAATATCGCTTTGTTACTAATCCCGAAAATCCCGCACAAGAAATGCTGATTCTATATGGTGGGGTAAATATCGATTTGGTTAAAATTCCTGAAGGGCAATTTTTAATGGGCAGCCCGGAAGATGAGATTGGTTATCCGGAACGTCTCCTACAAATATATCGAAAATCAAAGAAGGAGCAAGTCAGGCAATTGAAACACCCTTCCAACGAAGACCCTCAACACTTGGTCAAGATTGCTCGGTCGTTTTATATGTCAAAGTATGAGATTACCTGCAGGCAATTCCGGCGTTTTCGATCCGAATTCAGAAAGATGCCGCATTTTGTGGGTCCGATAGACGGAAAAAAAACAAAGACTGTCATGGATCAGGACAATCAACCGGCAGGCGTCAGTTTGAATGATGCCTTGGAGTTTTGTAAATGGCTGAGTCAAAAGACGGGACTACACGTCAGGCTTGCCTCTGAGGCTGAATGGGAATATGCCTGTCGTGCAGGAACACAAACCCGTTTTTATTGGGGTGATTCTGAAGAAGAAGCCGGCAAATATTCAAACCTGGCGGACAAAACTTATGAGAAAGCTTCGCCCGGTAGTGCATATACACTCGACACAGATGACGGTAACGTAGGTCTTGCATCCGTTGGAAAATACCTGCCTAACAACTTTGGTCTTTACGATATGATCGGCAACGCTTCGGAATGGGTACAGGGCATATATTCTGAAAATGCCTATAGCATCTATCCTGACAAAAAATATTTTGATGAAAACATCGAAGAAAATCAACAGCAGTATTGCAGAGGCGGGAGCTGGCAAGCCGATATAATCAACTCTCGTTGCGCGTCGCGTTGGAGTATTTCACAAGATACCATATCTACGACTGCACTATCTTTTATAGGATTTAGAATTTTAATTGAAGCGCCGTAACAGGTATATTACTTTACGACGATTCTATGATTGTTTCAATGGCTAAATGATTTTACGAGTTTGGTAACTTCGTTACCGCGTTGCTCGTAGTTCTCGAACATATCGTAGCTTGCGCAGGCGGGGCTTAATAAAACGACATCGCCGCTGACCGCAAGGCGAGCGGCTAACTGGACGGCTTCGGCGAGAGAATCAACAAGCTCGATTTTCGTATCTCGTATCTCGTATTCCTTATCTGGTTTGTTGAGATTGCTTCGTCGCTTCGCTCCTCGCAATGACAATTTGGCGTTATTTATTGCCGACACGATTTTGGGGGCGGTTTGGCCTATGAGGATGGCAGCTTTGGCGTTAGTGGCTATTTTTTGACCGAATTCTTCGAAGGGTAAATTCTTGTCATATCCGCCGGCAATGATAATCTTCGGCTGGTCAAAGGCCTCTAATGCGGCAATGGCGCTCTGCGGTGTAGTGGCTATCGAATCGTTGTACCAGGAAACGCCATTTATTTGTTCTATCAGTTCGAGCCGATGAGGCAATGGTTTAAAATCCGGCAGAGAATTTTTGATGCGGTCATCGTCAATGCCAAAATACTTAGCTATGGCGATGGCGGCGGCGAGGTTTGAAAGATTCGCTCGGCCGGGCAGTGTGAAACTATCGCGGAACTCTTTACTTACATCGTCAATTGAAAACTTGATGCAGATTCTGCCGGCGTCTTTGTTGTATTTTTCAAACCATTCGGCGGCAATTTTGTCCTCGGCATTAAAGATGGAAACAGCGGGGTAATTGTCGTTCAGATTCTGGAATTTGAAGATATTTTCCTTGGCGGTGCAGTAATTAGCGAATGTGCCGTGGCGGTCAAGATGGTTCGGTGTAAGATTCGTTAAGAGTGCGACTTTGGGTGCTTTTTGCCCCCGCTTTCGCGGGGGTGACATACCTGCACCTGCTTTCGCAGGTGTAAACTTGTCCCCGCGGAAGCGGGGAGCAGGTTGCGCTAATTGCTCAAGCTGAAAACTCGACAGCTCCAATACAACCAAATCATCAGGAGCGATTTTCTCTATTGCGGTCAGTAAAGGCTGATTGCCGATGTTGCCGCTTAACCAAACGTTCTCGTATTGCGTATTGCGTATCGCGTATTGCGTAGTTTGGGATTGCTTCGCTGCGCTCGCAATGACGTGTTCGTCGCTCGTCGCTCGTCGCTGGTCGCTCGCACTTCTGAGCAGATGGGCGGTCAGGGCGGCTGTTGTGCTCTTGCCGTTGGCTCCGGTAATGCCGATTATCTGTGCGGGACACAACTCAAAGAAGATATTTATCTGTGAAGTAACAAATTTGTTGTCTCGACGGGCGAGTTCGAGAAACTCATTATCGCAAGGCACTGCGGGATTGGCTATGATAATGTCGGCTTGCTTAAAATCAGCAGGGTCGTGCGAGCCGAGATGGAATTCTATATCAGGAAATTCTTCGAGCTTCTCTATCGAATCGCTTAACTGCTCGGCCGGGGCCAAATCCGTTACTATTACTTTAGCACCTGCTCTTACGGCAAATTCGGCGACATCAGCTCCACCGCCGAAGCGTCCCAAGCCCATAACTAAAACCTTTTTGCCGGTAAATTCGTATTGCGTATTGCGTATTGCGTATTGCGTATTGCGTGGTGCGTGGTGTGTCTTATGCATTAGTTCTTTCTATATCAAAGTCTGCATAGCGTTAGCCAAATCGACCTTTGCGTCGATGACGGCCTGCTCGATACATCTTTTCCAGTCGTCGCCGAACTGGCCTTTGTATTTCGGCTTTTCATAAGCGTAGATAATCGAGCGTGATGCGTTAATTAAAGCTCCGGTGCCGTCTGGTTTGCAGAACCGGACACAGTCGGCAGCCTCAGCGCCCTGGGAGCCGTAGCCCGGGACGAGAAACCACACCTTATCATACTTTTGGCGCAGAGCAGTTGTTACCCGCGGTGCAGTACCGCCCACCACCATTCCCACATTACTGTAGCCGTGCGTGCCGATTCGTTCATCCTTGTTGGCGATTTGGGCGACAACGTCGGCGAGCTTTTCGTACATTGCCTGGCCATCAGCATCGGTAAAATCCTGAATTGCGGCAGCGGAAGGATTGCTGGTACGAACCAACACAAAAATACCTTTTCCCTGCTTGTCGGCCATATCCGCAAAAGGTTCGATACCATCTGTTCCCATGTATCCGTTGACGGTTATTGCGTCGGGGGCAAGGTTGTCTTCAAGACCTGTCAGTTCCGGATTTTCGAGATGAGCGGCGGCGTAAGCCTCAGCGGTGTGGCCTATGTCGCCGCGTTTTACGTCGCCGATTATTTCCAGGCCCAGCTCGTCAGCTTCGGAAATCAGGGAATAGTAAGTCTCCAGGCCTTCCCAGAGATACTTTTCGAAAAATGCAATGTTTATCTTCACAGCGGGAACCATCGGCGCAACGATTCGCATTGCCTGTGTGCAGAAATCGAAGATGGCATCGACCGCGGCGGCGGCATCAAATTCATCGTTCATCTGGCGATGGCTTCTTATTGCAGAGGGCAGCCTGGTGTAAACAGGGTCCAGCCCGACAATCAAAGAAGTTTTCTTGGTTTTCACAGCGTCACAGAGACGGTCAGCAAAATGACTTGCCATTTTTAGAACCTCATATTTGGAAAAACATTTTAAGAATTATGCCTAACCTCGATTTTGCAGAAGATTTAAAAAATCTTTTTAACAAACATCAAAACCACTATAATCATATAAATGGATTCGAGCAAGAAAGAAATACACAGTACGGAAACAGATTTGAAAATTCGCAAAAAAGCAAGATTCAAAAAACTGGTCCGCTGGCTTCTGGTCGATTTGGCCGTAGCGGCTATTATCTTCGCTCTACTGTTATACAGACCCGGTCGCTATAAACCGGCTGCCTTCGGCTCCGGCAGCGACAGACGCAGAGAGGTAAGCCCATATCTGACAAATGATTTATTACCGGCAATTCATAACGGTTCACAATACCGCGAGCCTTTTGAGCTGGTCGTTACCCAGAAAGGGATAAACGATATAATTACTCGGGGCAACTGGCCAATGGAGTCTGAAGGTATCCTGCTTTATGCACCTGCCGTACTTTTTGTCCCGGGTGCCGTTGTGCTGATGGGGACGGTAGATGTTAAAGGTGTGGAATTTGTGGTTACTATTGAGTTAGAGCCTAAAATCAATGAGCAGGGGTTTTTGAACCTGCATGTGGGGAAGATGAAGGTCGGGGCTATGAATATTACGCCCTTTGCCAAGATGATGGCCAAAAAGATGTACTTGCAGAGAATTAACGCTTTGGATGTCGATACAGAGGCTGTGCAGACAAAAATAGCAGCGTCATTGCTGAATGATGAGTCGTTTGAGCCTGTTTTCAGGATTGACGATAGCAAGGTGCGAATTGAAAAAATAACTGTTGCCAAGGAAAAATTACTGCTGCGTCTGGTTCCAGCATCGTAGCACACTTCGTGGTCCGTGCCTCGCGGTTCGATGCAAAAGAGGTGGTTTGGCTCCAAAAAAGGCTGTTTTATGCGGACGTTAGCGGTTTTGTGTCATTGAGCCTTTTTTTGTTTGCGTCGGATTCGGGCTAAAATTTATACAAATTCGACAAAAAAATCATTGCCATTGACGGATTTGACGATTATTATAAAGAGTTTGGTTATAAGGATTAACAGCTACCAAAGCTAAACTTTGAACTAAAGAGGCGCTTAAAATGGTTTTAACGGGATTAGCAAACAGTGCAAAGTAGGCAATTAACAATTGACCTGCACGGCTGTGCTTCTGCGGAAATGGTGGCTTGGAAATCGGTTTTCTGCTTCAATTGTCGCGAAAAACGAATGAGGTTTTTTAGTATCGGAGGCAGATGATGTAGCGTAAAGATAAACTACAACCTCTGTTTGTTTTTGGCGTGCCGGGGAACCTGTTTTGCAAGGGACCCCCTTTTGAAGTGGAAACGTGGATAGTTTCCATTTTTTTTTATCCGAGACCAGAGAGTGGTGCCGGGCTGAAAAAAGGAAAGAAATCGCTGCTGGATTAAAGAGAAAAGACAATGAGTGAGGAATTACTAAGAATCGTTGGAAACATTGCCCGCGATAAAAACATCGAGAAGGAATCGATATTTGTGGACCTGGAAGAAGCTATGGTTTCAGCAGCGAGGAAACACTTTGGTGAGCCGGAAAGCAATATAGTAGTAAACATCGACCGCAATACCGGTCAGATCACGGCTTCCAAAGACGATGAGGAAATCGATATAAGACGTCTCGGCCGAATCCCCGCCCAGACGGCCAAGCAGGTGATGATACAGAAGATACGTGCTGATGAGAGAAACAGTATCTATGCTGAGTTCGTTCAGCGAAAGGGGGAAATAATAAGCGGCACGGTTGTTCGATACGAAAGCGGCAAAGTAATTGTTAATCTGGACCGCTCGACGGAAGCCTTTATGCCAAAAGGCGAACAGATAATGGGCCAGACACACCGGGTGAGCGAGAGAATCCGATGTTTGATTCTTAATGTAAAAGAGACCTCGAACCAGGTCGAAATTATTCTCTCCCGGACCCACCCTGATTTTATCCGGCGATTGTTCGAGTTAGAAGTACCGGAGATTAATGAAAAAATCATCGAAATAAGGGCATTAGCGCGAGAGGCGGGCTATCGAACCAAAGTAGCTGTGACCTCATTCGACGACAAGGTTGACCCCGTTGGGGCGTGCGTGGGTGTACGCGGCAGCAGGATAAAGAATATAGTTGATGAGCTGGGCGGAGAGAAAATAGATATTGTCCGCTGGAATGAGTCATCGCAGGTGCTTGTGGCGAACGCGTTAATGCCGGCAAAAGTCAGCGAAATCGCCCTGTGTTTTGAATTGGGACGAGCAACGGTTGTCGTGGATGAGGACCAGCTCAGTCTTGCTATCGGTAAGCACGGGCAAAATGTCCGGTTAGCTGCCAGACTGACCGGCTGGGACATCGATATACTAACGCCGGACGAATACAACCAGGGCATCGAGAGACTGACAAGCTGCGTTAAGTCAGTGGAAGGCGCTGACGATATGGTGGTTGACAAGCTGATAGCACTTGGCGTCATATCCCTTGGGGATATTGATGATGTGGGGGCCGAACCACTGATTAATGAACTGAAGATTGATGCAGGAACCGCCGAGAAATTAGTTGCAGCGGCAGTCAAAGAAATCGAACGTCTGGAGGCTGAATCGAAACAGAACGAGGCGGAAAAGCAATTAGCCCAACAGACAAAAGTAACAGATAACAAGGTAAAAGTAACAGATAACGAGACAAAAGTAACAGATAGCGAGACAAAAGTAACAGATAGCGAGACAAAAGTAACAGATAGCGAGACAAAAGTAACAGATAACGAGATAAAAGTAACAGATAACGAGATAAAAGTAACAGATAACGAACAATAGCCATATCTCGAACGAGATATGAAGTATCAAACACGGTTGAAATTGGAGATTTATTTTTGGCCACTACAAGAGTTTACCTTTTGGCCAAGGAGCTGGGCATAAAAAGCACTGCCATTGTGAAGAAGTGCCAGAGTGAGGGTCTGGACATAAAGAACCATATGTCAGTGTTATCGGCCGGCCTGGCGGCGACCATTCAGGAGTGGTTCAGCGAAGGTGAAAATATCACAACTGTTGAGACGGCTGAGAAGGTGGACCTGAAAAAGGTCCGAATCAAAAAGAAAAAGAAAACGAAGGAAAAACCGGCGGCAAAGGAAACAAAAGTTAAAAAAGCTAAGCAGGCAAAGCCGGCTGCCAAGCGAACCAAGGCAGCAGCCGAGACAACTACTGTAACAGAAACAGAAGCAGAAGCTGCGCAAACCGAACAGGAAGCTGCGGTAACTATAGGAACTGCGGTAACTACAATAGAAGAGCCCCCACCGGCCGAAGAACAGATAACCGAAGCACCACCAGAGGAACAAGAGCCGGAGCCGATAGTACCTGCCGGGCCGATGCTGGAAAAACCTGAGCCGGCTCGACTGAGCGGACCGCAAGTTGTTCGAGTCGAATCACCGGAGCCGGTACGACGACGACCAAAGCCTAAGCCGAGAGTTCGATATGATGCACCTGTTACTGAACCGTTGATGTACAGTCAACAGAAACAGGAAAAAACAACTTTGGCTCCGGACGGGGACAAGAAACAAGTCCCAAAACGCCTAAAAGAAAGAACACATGGGCGAAGGCGGGATGGGCGAGATACGGAAACGGTAAAGAGGCCTAAAACCAGCAGCCGATGGCGACAAAGAGATATTGAAGAAAGACAAGCCCGGCTTGAAGCAGCCGGCGGTGAGGGCCTGCGATTAAGGCCAACGCGTAAAATCGCGAGCAGATCCAGGCAGAAAGTTACTGCGCTTCTCAGGCCCAAAAAAGTCGTTATAAGCGAGCCAATTACAGTAAAAGAACTATCTGCAGCCCTGGCGATTAAATCAACGGACATCATCCAAAAACTAATACAACAGGGAGTAATGGCCACGGCCAATCAGGTGATAAGCAGCGAGGTTGCAGAACTGGTTGCTATTGATTTAGGCATTGAGCTGGTGGTGGAACACAAAAGCACGCTGGAAGAACAGATATGGACCGATTTTGAAAAACGTCAGAGAAAAAATCTCCAGAAACGTGCTGTGGTTGCAGCGATGCTCGGGCACGTTGACCACGGCAAAACCAGCCTGCTGGACAAAATCCGGTCAACCCATATAGCAGCCGGTGAAGCAGGCGGCATTACGCAGCATATCGGGGCGTCTGAAGTTACCTGGGACAATAAGAAAGTAACATTTCTCGATACTCCGGGTCACGAGGCTTTTACAGCAATGCGTGCCAGAGGCGCTAATATGACCGATGTTGTGGTGCTGGTGATCGCCTCTGATGATGGAGTGATGCCCCAAACGATTGAGGCGATAGCGCACAGCAAGGCAGCGGGTGTGCCGATTATTGTGGCATTGAACAAAATAGATTTGCCGGGCTGCGATATAAATCGTGTTTACTCTCAGTTAGCTGAGCAGGAGCTGACACCGGCTGAATGGGGAGGCCAGACGGAAGTGGTCAAGACCAGCGCAGTTACCGGTGAGGGTATAGACGACTTGCTTGAATCTCTGGATTACGTAGCCGAATTACTTGAGCTTAAGGCCGATGCCACAATCCCAGCGACAGGATGGGTCATCGAGGCCAGGATGTCGTCAAAGCGCGGGCCGGTGGCGACTCTGTTAATCAAGGAAGGCCGACTAAAAAAGGGTGATGCGGTCCTGGCCGGCGGCGCCTACGGCAGAGTAAAAATGTTGAAAAACAGCTACGGCAAAAACATAAGGACAGCTACAAGCTCTATGCCGGTGGAGATAACCGGCCTAAGCGACGTCCCCCAGGCCGGTGATAGATTTTACTGTCTGGATGACATCAACAAGGCCAAGGCTGCCGCCGAGGAAAACCAAATACGCTCAAGAGAGAACTCCCTGGCGGAACGGACACAGGTAACATTAGACAATTTATTCAGCCAGATAGATGCCGGCAAGACAGAATCATTAAATCTTATCGTCCGGGCCGATGTTCAAGGCTCGGTGGATGTCCTGAAAAAATATTTGTCCGATCTGAGCGTCGAGGAAGTAAAGATTAATATTCTGCACGCCGCACCGGGTGGAATTACAGAAGGTGATGTTGTGCTTGCCGAGGCGTCGAACGCCATTATTATTGGCTTTAACGTCGTCCCCGAAGAACACGCATCCAAGACTGCAGAAGCCAAAGGTGTTGAGATAAGACTCTACAACGTCATCTACCGCATAACCGAAGATTTAGAAAAATCAATGGTCGGTTTGCTTGAGCCGGAAGAAATGGAGAAGGCGCTGGGCAGAGTTGCGGTACGAAATACGTTTAAGATTTCCCGAATTGGTACGGTGGCCGGCTGCTATGTCAGCAGCGGGCACGTGAGCAAGAATGCAAAGGTGCGGCTGATACGCGACAACATCGTGCTCAAAGACAACCTCAGTGTAGAGTCGCTAAAGCATTTCAAGGACGATGTTCGTGATGTCAAGGCGGGCCTGGAGTGTGGTATTAAGATAGCAGGATTCGACGATATTAAAGTCGATGACGTTTTTGAGTTCTATGAAATTGTGAAAGTAGCCAGAACCCTTTCAAATTGAAAACTGAATATTGACAATCGACTATTGAAAAAAAGTCAGGAGCTTAAACTCCGAGACAATAGTCAACCGTCAATAATGAATAGTAAATTGTCAAATGGCGACTCGAAGGCAGGAGAAAGTAGCCCGTGTAGTGAAAGAGGGCGTCAGTAACGCTATTGCTCACCATCTTAGCGACCCCCGCATTGAGGGGTTCGTGAGCGTTACGAGAGTGGATATGGCGACTGATTTGCGCAACGCCGATGTATATGTCAGTATTTTTGGCGGGGACGAGGCGGCTCAGAACAAGACTTTTGCGGCAATAACACATGCAAAAAGCCGAATACAATCTCTGGTAGCCGGCAGATTGCAGAGCAAATTCTGCCCTGTATTACATTTTTACAGGGATGAGAAATTCAAAAAGGCGTTAGAGATTATGAAACTGATAGACCAGACAGCCAGTGAACTGGAAAAAGGGGACCCCGAAGAAGATTTGAACGACAAAGAAGTGTGAAACAAAATACGAAATTTGAAGCACTCCTGTTTTGGCAGGGTTAAAATTGTTCCTGTCAAAACCCGGATGCGATATTCGGACCTGTACGCTCTCGGCAAGAGGCTTATATGAAAAATAGCCAGGAATATTCTAAAAAAATACAAAGATTGCACCGCTCATTGAGCCGGAAATATCCGAAAGTTCAAAAAGTTATCCACGATGAACCGGCGGACGCAATTGTCTATGCTATCATCAGCGCCGAGCTGAGCAAGAAGGCAACAGAATCCGCGATTAAGAGATTCGCTGATTATTTCGTTGACCTGAATGATTTGCGCGTTTCGCAAACAGAAGAAATTGTTGAAATGTTGGGCGGGGATACACCCGTTACAAGGACTATAGCCTCGACAATCACCAGGGTCTTGAGGGCTGTATTCAACGAATATCATAAAGTGAGCTTAGAGGCGTTGAAAAAAATAGGCAAACGTCCCGCTCGTCAGATTCTTGAGGAGCTGGATGGTACCAGCCGTTTCGTAGTCGATTATTGTATGCTCACGTCTCTGCAAGGCCACGCCATACCGCTTACTAAAGGAATGATAGAATATCTCACAAGCAAGGAACTGGTCTATCCTAACGCTGACGAGCAGCGGATAGGAGGCTTTTTGGCCAAGCAGATTTCAGCCAAAAAGGGATATGAGTTTTATGCCCTCTTGCGGCGCGAAAGTGAAGCGCACAGGAGCAAAAAGAAGAAAGAAACCAAAACTACTTCCAAAAAAACTAAGACGAAAAAAATAAAAAATAAAAAGTAAACGGATGTTCGATGCTCACGAAATTAGTGAGTAGCTAATTGACCATTTAACAGCCAGAGATTTGAGATGTCAGAACAGATATTAAAATTAGGTATTCCCGCAGGCAGTTTACAGAAAGCAACTATCGAACTTTTTGGCAAAGCCGGATTCCACATTGCCGATTCCGAAAGGAGTTATTTGCCTCGTATAGATGACGAACAAATCCGTCTTATTATGTTACGAGCCCAAGAGATGGGCAGATACGTAGCCGACGGGGTTCTCGATGCCGGGATAACCGGCTACGACTGGATAAC
>CAYTND010000013.1:0-16757 GCA_964438965.1 uncultured Pirellulales bacterium | reverse complement strand
ATTTCAGCCAGCATTGCTTCCAATATTATCCAGGGAAAACCTTCTTTTAAAGAATGATTACCATATTCTGGCCGGTTTGGTTCCGAAGGAAAAGATTGATCCTGAAGTCATTCAGAAATTGGACGCAATCGTAGCAGTATCAAAAAAAGCCAAGCCTATGAAGGATTGATATAGCATGGTAACTAGTTTCTAAAAAGGGGTGTTATTGACGGAAATAATGTATGGCCGAAAACATTTTGTGCTACGGTGCTAATCTTGCGATTCTTCGGCTTCGCCTCAGAATGACACATTCGATATCCGTGGTTCGTGGATGGTGATTCCGCCAAACGGACGGAGGTTCTTCGATAGTGATGAAATTTCTTTTTAGCTGAAGAAAGGATTCGAAGACGTTGGAAATACTGCCGGAAAAACTATCTTCATCTGACTCGGCGTGGGCGAGCCACGACGCGCAGGCGTATCACGAAGATATATTCAGTGCTCTGAAGGAACAGGACAGCCGGGTTTATGAGCTAATAACGAAAGAGTACGAAAGGCTGCAAGGGACACTTCAACTTATCGCTGCGGCGAACCAATGCTCGAAAGCCGTTTTAGCGGCTCTTGGCTCAGTCGTTCAGAATAAGACGACCGAGGGTTTCCCCGGCGCCAGGTGTCATGGGGGCTGTGAGATTGTTGACGATGTGGAAAGACTGGCTGTGGCCAGGGCCAAAGAGGCTTTCGGCGCCCAATACGCAAATGTCCAGCCTCATTCCGGCAGTCAGGCCAACCAGATTGTCCTTGCCGCAATATTAGACAGAGGCGATAAAGTATTGAGTCTTGGTTTAGAGCAGGGGGGACATCCATCGCATGGAGGAGCGGGCACGCTTGCCGGGAAATTCTTCAAGATAGAAAGCTATTTTGTGGATAAAACAAGTTTTCTTCTGGACTATGATGCTATCAGAGAGCAAGCGGTCAAAGTCAGACCCAAGCTGATTATGTGTGGTGCCAGTGCTTACGCCAGAAAGATAGATTTTAAGAGATTCAGAGAGATTGCAGATACCGTAGGGGCGTATCTTTTGGCGGATATTTCACATATAGCGGGATTAGTGATTTCCGGTGCTCATTCATCACCCATAGATTATGCACATTTTACAACGACAAGTACGTAC
Source organism: uncultured Pirellulales bacterium (assembly GCA_964438965.1). Taxonomy (GTDB): domain Bacteria; phylum Planctomycetota; class Phycisphaerae; order Sedimentisphaerales; family Anaerobacaceae; genus NIOZ-UU13. The sequence goes on along the minus strand of CAYTND010000013.1, from coordinate 15,612 downwards.
AAGGGGGGCGGTCCGAGGGGCGGCCTGATATTGATGGGCAAGGACTACGATTTGCAAACAAAGGTCTGGGGCAGGGACATGCCGTTATGGAGACATATTCAGGACGCGACGTTTCCGGGCGTACAGGGGACGCCTTATTTTAATCATATAGCGGCAAAAGCGGTTTTCTTTAAGGAAACACTTTCCGATGAATACAAAGTCAGACAATTCAAAATAATAGAAAATGCAAAAAGACTGGCAGGTAATTTGTCGGATTTGGGATATGACGTGCTGACGAAGGGGACGGACAACCATATGGTTCTGATAAATATGGAGGATTTCAGAGAGGCCTTGACGGGCGCTATGGCACAAAGATGCCTCGAAGATTGCAATATAGTTGTCGATATGATAAGGCTGCCTTACGATAAGAAACCGGCTTCAATTACCAGCGGTATCAGGTTGGGGACGCCTATTGTAACGAAAAATGGAATGGGTGCAATGGAGATGGACAGCATATCGGCGCTGATAGATGCGGTATTGAGGAAGGTAAAGATAATAAACGATAGGGAATACGAGATAGATGAATTCCTGAAGAACGAGGTAAGAGATAAGGTGAAGCAACTGTGCGGCAAGTTCCCTATGCGTTAATTAAAGTGCCTAAAGTGAGCTAAAGTTAAAACAAATAACGTTAGGCACTTTAGGACTTCAATTTCTTTGTAGTTACAGTCCAGGACAGTTGATATATTGCGCCGATAATAGCCATAACGATTAGTGCAGAGAATAGTATCATTGACATTAGCAGCGCCTGTGATTTGTCCACGCCGTAGAGCGCCAGCAATCCCACTAATGTAAATTCTCTGATGCCGAGATTAGCCACCGATATCGGAATTCTTCCCAGGACGTATATAACTGCACACAGCCACACGAATACCCCGAGAGGTGCGATTACATTTGCACCACGAGCGGAAAGGATATATATGATAACCCCGCCGATGAGGGTATCGATTATTGTGATTGATGCAATCCTCATGTGAAATCCGGCGCCGGCAGCTTGAAAGGTCGCAATCTGGTCGAGTATCTCCCGGCCTTTCTGGCGTATTTTTGCAGGCAAGGGCCTGAGCAGAATCCCAATGCCTTTGACGATTTTTCCACCGGTTCGTTTGTTCAACAGTAGTAAATAAATTACTATTATAGCCGTCAGTAATATTCCGCAAATGGCAGGCAACAGCCATTGATTTTCCGTATTAGCCTGTGATAGTGACGTGGGATTGGTGAGCATCAACGCAGCAAGTCCGAATACCATCAAAACGACCGTCGCTGAGAGTTGATTGTACAGCATACTGCTAAGGACGTTGCTTGGCTTTCCGGTCTCCTTTTTGAGAATATACCACTTTACTCCCGTGCTCAGCACGCCGGGTAAAATCATACTGTAAAGGCAGGTAACTGCTGTTGCACCGAATATTGTGGCAGTGGCAACGGTGCAGCTTTGCTTTTTCAAGATGAGCTTCATCTTCATTGACCGAATCCAGAAAAGTATTACGGTCAGCACCCAGACAGCGAACAGGAAGTGCCACCTTGCCGTTTTTATGGTTTGCCGGAATTGCTCAAGGTCAATCTGGCTAAAGACCCAGAGCAGCAATCCTGTTGTGATGAGAATCCTGATAAGAAGTTTGGTTAATTGTTTGGTGCGAGTAGTCATATCCTGCTTTGGATTAGCCGGGCTTTTCGCCAAGAATCAATACTTTTCTCAGGAAGGTCAACTGCATTTTGTAGAGCTTGTAAAAAACCTTATTGTCTGGAAACAACCCGTTAAGCAGCCCAAAGGGCAAACGGGAAATAAAAGCTGTAACCAGGAAACATACGAATCCTGTCAGCGGGCCGCTCAAATAACAGCTCTTTATATTCTCGAAGCCAGCGTTGAGAAGAAGCTGTTTGAGCCTGCGCCGGGTTGTTACATAGTTATGTGAAAAATCACAATTAAAGAAATTGTGCCGCCAGTTCAAATAGTCCGGCGAGCATATTACGAACTTTCCTTTCGGCTTTAGTATTTGGTTTATCTGCCGGCTTATCTGCAAAGCGTCCTGCATACTGTTCATATGCTCCATAACGTTAATCATTACCACGGTGTCAAAACTTTTGTCAATTTCAGGAAGTGGAGGGACCATTGCGCGAATAACGTTAGCTCCTCTTTTCTCAAGCGACGCCGCCATTTGTTCGTTGGGCTCGAGGGCACAATATTCGATGCCTTTTTCAAGGCAAATATCGGCGAATACTCCTCGGCCGGGACCTATCTCTAAAATGTTAGTACCGGAGGCAATTTCAGCGTATTGGAAGATTCTGTAAGATAAGGCTTTGACCAGCCGCATCCCCATTTTTGTAGGTTTGTCCTCTCGGCTGAAATGGTCGAAAAAAGTGTCCGGTTCATTGTTTTGATTCGCCATATCACAATTCCTTTATCCCTGGAGAGAAACCTGTGTTGGTTCCGCTGGAAAAAACAATTATAGTTTTCTTGCTACCAACAGCCGTTCGTCGGCGCATTTATCTTTATATTTGTTATATACATCGACGTCGTAATAATTTTTGTAAAGTAAATAATCTTGTTTCAGGATTATTTCGAGACCTTCCGTGATTAAAAGCTGCTCAATCTTGTCCCATTCTATGTGGTCGTCCGGCCAAACGTGAATGTCACCTTCTTTTTTATATCGCGGGTTCCTTATCCGCCTGAATATATGTTTATAACCCTTTACGTCAAATAACAGGCGAAGATAACGTTTGAAATTTATTATCGGCCTGGCCTTTCTTAAAAACTCGACGTATTCTTTTGGCCTGTCGTAGTATGACTCGTTGACCTCGTGGTCAATATAAATCACACCGCCCGGCTTTAATACTCTGCACATTTCCTTTACTATCCGCAGATAATCAGGCACGTGATGCAATACCGAATAAGTTGCCACCAAATCGAATTGGCCGGTTGCCACATCGGACAAATCCTCTCCGTTAATCTTCAGGGGCTTCGACAGGCCGGTTTGAGAAAAATTCCGTTCAATCAAAGCTAAAAAACCATCTGAAATATCCGCTGAGACCGTCTCAATGCCTGCCTCTATCAGGTGCCTGGTAAGATTGCCGGAGCCACATCCGTAATCAAGAGCGGTAAGAGGTTTTGAATTTGTCCTTACCGCTTTTATTGCCGTACTTAAAGCTTTGCCCAATCGCTCCTGCTCGATGGGATTGAATATTTCGCTGTGCAGATGGTCGTATTGATTGGCGATTCTGCCGTTGGTTTTTTTTATGGGCATAATTTCTCGTATATGCTTGTTATTTGTTTCAGTTGCTCGGTGCCGTTAAATTTGCGAGAGAAAACTTCGGCATTTTCTATCAAACTTTCCCGCAAGGAGTTTTCCTGTACAAGTGTATCAACGGCATCAGCGATATTCTCTGCGTTCAGGTTATCCAATAAAATTCCGGTTTTGTTATGTTGCACCACTTCGGCCAGACCTCCAACGTTCGAGGCAATAACAGGTACTTTCATTCTCATAAATTCGATAGCAGTGATACCAAATGCCTCGCGTCTGCTGGGAACAACGGCAATATCAAAAGCGCTTATAATTTCCGCCTGGTTCCTGCACAATCCGGTAAAGATAACTTTTTCTTTCAGCCCTAATCGAAGAACCAGATGTTCAAGCTGCTTTCTTTGTGCTCCCTGGCCGACAATAACAAAACAGTACCGCTGGTCTTTTTTGCACAGAATCGCCGCGGCGTTGATTAGTAAATCCACTCCCTTGCAACTATCAAGCCTGCCCACAAATCCGACAACTGTTTTGTTCTCAGCGATTCCAAGCGTGTCCCTGGCCTTGCCCCGGTCATAAAGCGTGTGGTCAAAACGGGCGAAGTCAATAAAATTACTTACTATGTAAATTGATTCTTTCGCAAATCCGGCTGTTTGGTTCAAAGCTGACTTTGTTGCCTGTGAATTAGCAATTGCGATGGATGCTTTTGTGGCTAATACTTTCAGAAGAAACCGGTAGATACAACCGGTGCCGCGGCGGAAAATCGGGCCGTGCTCGTGAATAATGATTTTGGCATCACAAAGAAAACCTGCAAGCAGACAGCTTATTATCGATTTCTGCAAGTGGGCGTGGATAATGTCTATCTCGTGCTCCTTACAGAGTTTCGCAATCGCTAAGAAGGCAAAGGGATTATACTTGTGATATGTTAAGCTGATGAGCGTGGTTTTGATTGGCATAGCTTTGGGGTTTGTTCTAAGCGCGCAGACGAAAGTTTCGATGTCCTCGCCGCTGAGCCTTTCGACTATATTTTTGACAACGACGGGTGCTCCACCGTAGCCCAGATGGTCTATTACATTTAAGACCCTTATTTTCATTTTAATCTTTCATAGAGGGCTAAATATTTCTCGGCAGCCCGGCTCCAGGCAAACTGCTCCGCCTGCCTTCTTGCCGCGATGGACATTTGTTTGTAAAGCTGCCGGTCATCAGCTAATGCTTTTACCGCTTTGGCAATTTCCTCGGCGTTTGCATTCTCTACCACAAGGCCGTTGTCGGCTATTAACTCTTCGGTGCCCTCGCAGCGAGTGGTAATTATGGGCAGGCCGGAGGCCATCGCCTCGAGCATTGCGTTGCTCATCCCTTCGGTGCAACTGGCACTTATAAAAATATCGTTCTTACGGTAAACCTGCGGCATATCTTCAGCGTCAGTTCTGCCTGTGAACTCAATAATGTTATCAAGGTTTTTTTCCGATACAATTTGTTTTAGTTCCTGCTGCAATTGTCCGCCGCCTACCATTGTGAAATGGACCTCACAGCCAGCCCTGTGCAGAATCTCGACAGCGTCTATCAGGATTTTTACTCGTTTGGTAATGGACAGTCGGCCAACAGTCAGAAGCCTTAATATCTTTGCTTGTTGGGTGGCCTTGGCAGGGCCGAACCGCTCCAGCTCAACGCCATTTGGAATAACGTCAATGGCCACTGACGGCAGAAACTTCAGGGCACGGTTCTTCAAGCCCTCGCTGGGCGTTACCAGAACAGCAGCCTTTTTCCAGATGGCGGCAAACACGGGGCCGAGAATTTTATAATCAAGCTTTAATCTTGCATGCTCTCCCGGCACGTCCGAACCCCGCAGTGAGATTATGTACGGCAGCTTATCGGCGGTTCGATAACAGAGCCAGCCGGTTGGGAAGCCAAAAAATGCGTGTGCCAAATCGTAATCATTTTCCCGCAACAGTTTGCGATAGTGGAATTTAGCTTTGAAGAGCCACTCGATTACCTCTGTCTTCCGCCAGAAATGCAGCTCCTTTTTATGGAGGCCGACTTTGTAAATAGTGATATTGTCTGCAAAGCTTTCTTTAAAGAAACCCGGCCTCGGGGCTGACGTTAAGACATCGACCTTTAAGTCGCTGCTGCCAGCGTATTGTTGTAAGAGGCACCGATGGGCGTTAGCGGCCCCGCCTCCAATCGGCGGAAACTCATAATTAAGCATTAGTATTTTCATTGCTTACAAGACTTTTGCAAAACTTCATTTACTTACTGAGTATTTTTCGAGCGACAACGTACAAATTTGTTTGCAGCGCAAGAGGCAGACGGCGAAAATTTATATGCTTAAAGATATTGCTTATCGGCCCTAATTTTTTTCTCAACTTGTTCAGGGTGAATTCGTTGACAGGATTCATTTTGACGAATTTTACTTCGAATCCGTGCCCGGACAATCGCTTCCTCAATTGCCCCGGCGTATGCAGTGACGGATGCGCCCGCCGCCACTTCAAAGATTTATGGTACAGCGTTTCAAAAATCATGTTACTGTATTTGTTTGGCGTCTGAAGCAGATAGAAACCGTCCCTGCGAAGGACACGGTGCACTTCGCTTATGTGTCTATCCACCCGGGCAATATGCTCGAATAAATCAAAGCTCAACACAACATCGAATGTCTCATCTTCAAACTGCAAATCTTCCGCCGGCTGTACCTGAAGTTTAATATCACCGTATTTTTTCAGTCCGTAAGCAATCGCTTCGCCTGATATATCGGTGCCGGTAATATCGTATCCCTGCCCGCTCAGCTTGAACACTACACTGCCGATACCGCATCCTATTTCTAAAATCCTGTCATTTGGCTTGAGCAGATTGGTTTCGGCGAGGAATTCCAGATTCGTCCGGAGATTGCCGCGTTGTTCTTTGCCCGCCGAAAGCTCTTTGCGCCAGCCTTTATCATAGAGTTCCTGCTGCTTTTTGAGGTCTTCATCCATAGAAAGTTCATAGTTCGTAGTTCATAGTCCGTAGTTTGTAGTTTATGAGCCCACAACAATGAACTATGAACTGATTTTGGTTTATTTGCGTTGAAAAAGAACATGCGGGCTAACGAACGGCTGAACGATTTTGTAATTTTTCATAACGTATTCTCTGAATGGTTTCATCGCCTCATATCGAAGCGCCTCGTCAGGCTCGATTTGTTCGCGGAGCATTTTGGCATACATCGCGTCATACTGGCCGGCGATTTGTTGATTTGCAGGCATAAATCCTTTCTGTGTTCGAGGCCATAATTCCAGCGGCGGTCTGTCCCACGGGAAGTGGTCCTTGCGGCTGTCAACTATGAACTTCGGCGGCTCCTTCTCAAACGCATCTAATATCTCATCGATTCTTTCAGAAAGCACTTCCGGAGAGAGGGTATGCATCGTTCCTTCAAATGCTTTCGGTGTGGGACTAAGTCTCTGGGCCGCGACATATATTCCCGGGACCCAGCCCCAGACGTAGATTTTATCGTTTGGTGTTGAGTTGTTTCGTATATATTCGCCTACACGCTCCCAAGGGTATTTTTGGCGCCGGGAAATTTCATTCAGCTTCTGTGCGTAACCGTTTCGTTTTTCCGGATTGCCGGCACGGTTGCGGTAGATGGCTCCGGTATGAGCGCTCTTTTTTATGCCGAAGAATATATGCTGTGACATAATTATCATCAACAGAAAGCCGACAAACCCTGTTATCACCCACCTGGGTTTGTATGCGACACTCTTTACTTTATTACAGTAAATTGCTATCAGGTATCCGCCTAACATTGCAGCCGAAGCGTTTAACGGCAGATAATACTGCTCGTAGGAACGCGGGCTTATCCACACAAAAACCATATCCAGAAACCACCAGACGGCAAAGAGCAATACAAATCGGTCATAGCTTCTCGATGCTCGATGCTTGATACTCGATACTCGATTAGAAATTAGGATGATGACTCTGATAATAATTGACCCGAGTGCCAAAGCTATGGGCAGTATTAACACCCGATACCAGCGGAACACTCTGAGCTTTGCCTGTTTGATTTGTTCGGGCTTTAATATTTGCCAGCTATCGCGAACATAAGCCGGCATAAATTTCATTAAAAGTCCCTGCTCGGCAGGGGTGTTCTGAAGAGTACTGTCATTGGCGTCGGTGTTGGGTTCTGCCGTTTTATGCCCGCTGTTGTCCTGAGAACCTTGGAGCGATTTGGCGAGCGGCCTGCCTACGAATGAATAATACGGGAAATAGTTAATCGGTGCTTTTTCGGCGGCCAGCCATAGACATATCGGGCTGATAATAAGAGCCGCTCCTGCCAGCAGCAGCAAAATATCGGTGCCGGTCTTTTTCCAGCTTCTGTGCTTAAGCAACGGCTGTACAATCACAAACAAGCCGACCGCCCCGATTGCTGAGATGCCGGTCTCTTTAAATAACGGCGCCCAACTGAGAAAGGCACCGGCCAGGAGCGCATACCACCAGCGGCCACCAAGCTGATACAAAACAAAACAGCTTACGCCTAACACCATAAAGGCAATCATATATTGTTCTTTTACGTTGCCGTACTTGGCCATAAGCGGGGCAGAAAGGTATATTGAGGTAATAATTACACCCACGGCGGCAGGCAGGACGCCGAACAGTTTAACCATCGCAGCGAACATAAGCAGCAGAGCGCCTGCCTGAAGGATTGTTTGCAGCAATTTCGGCCCGGTTTCACTAAAGCCGCACAGCCGGACGCCTAACATATTTATCAGCAGCGTCCCCATCTGAGCGCTGGGTTTTTCCTCTACGCCGATTTTGGCGCCGTCGAGTATGTGTTTGGCTGAATAGACATAAGCCCCGCTGTCGAAGGCCCCGGGCGAATTGAACTCGAAATACTTACCCATACAAAACGGAATTCCCGCCAGAATCGCTATTGTGATGAAAACCACAAAGGCTTTGCCGGGTTCCCGCAAGGCGGGGGTCCTGCTCTGTTTTTTGACAGGTGGGCTTACTTTGTGTTTATGTGGTTCTATCCGCCTTCTTGGGCGTCTGTGTTTTCGGACGGGTTTAGTCATTTACTTCTCTCCGTCTCTGCCTGTAGATTCGAGGATTTCTTTGATAACATAGGTCGGTCGGTTTTGTGATTCGTGATACGTACGAACAAGAAGCTCAGCGAGCAGGCCCATCAGGATGAACTGAATGGTAGTCGCAATCAGCAGGGCCGTCAGGACCAATAGTGGGTTTCCGCTCATATCGAAGCCGGAGCGGAATTTTTGATAGAGCACGCCCAGGCCTGAGGCTACCGCCCCGAGTCCGCTTAGCAGTCCCATCCCGCCGAAGATATAGATTGGCTTGGTGGAGTATGAGCCGAGGAACTTGACGGTGATAAGGTCCAATATTACTTTCAAAGTTCGCCCCAGTCCGTACTTTGCGGTACCGGCGGTTCTTGGCCTGTGGTTGACGACCATTTCGGCGATTCGCGCTCCGCTCCAGCTTGCCAGAACGGGGATAAAGCGGTGCATTTCGCCGTACAATTTTGTTTCAGCCAAGACTTCCCTTCGATAAACTTTAAGTGTACAGCCGAAGTCGTGCAGTTTAACGCCCGTAATCTTTGCGATTAACCAGTTGGCAATTTTGGAAGGCAGCAGTCTGGTGACGGCATTATCGTGTCTTTTTTTTCTCCAGCCGCTCACCACGTCAAATCCTTCATCGAGTTTGGCGAGCATTTCAGGTATATCCGCGGGGTCGTTTTGCAGGTCCGCATCTATTGCGACGATGACTTTACCTCGTGCGTGAGCAAAGCCGGCACTGAGAGCTGCGGTCTGGCCGAAATTTTTGCGAAAGCAAATAACCCGCATTCCGGCGTCGGCCTTTTGCAGCTTAGTTAAAACATTGAAACTATTGTCGCTGCTGCCGTCATCGACGAAGATTATTTCGTAGTCATATTCGTCCGTTAATGTTTGGGTGATTTGCTCATAAAGCGGGCCGATATTATCCTGCTCATTCAACAATGGCACAACTACTGAAACTTCGGGGCCTTGTATATCCATACTTTACTTCCTATAATAAGGTTTAAAGCAAAATTGCCTAACCTCAGTTTTGCATAACGCATATAATAATAGTTAAAATATCGGCTGTAAAGCAGAAGGCCAGCAGTTAAAATTGGTGGCGAATAGGCGAAAGGACGAGAACCTGCAATCATCTCAGAATTTTCTTGATTTAGGGCGGTCTTTCTGGTAGAATATAGGGGTCATTAATCGAGCGGAAGTTATATCATAACCTAATGTGGAGATAGGTAATATGAGAAAAAATTACGAAACACAAACTTCACAAATTGTTCAACGGACTGCACAGATTATCTGTGTAATCTGTGGTTGCATATTGCTTCTGCAGCTCGGCTGTCAGGAGCAGGCCAAGCTCGCCCGCCGGCGGCCAGGGCTGGCCGAAAAGCCCACGATTGCACCCGATACAGCGGTGGTTGGTTCGCCCCAGAAAGATGAAACTGAACTCGCCAAACTCGATAAACCCGCCCCCAAAATTACGTTTGAAAAGACAGTTTACGATTTTGGACAAGTCGGTACGGAGGCAAAGAAAAGGGTCGCTGAGTTTAAGTTTACAAACACCGGAGACGGCTTGTTAAAAATCACGGAAGTCGAGAAATGCTGCGGCGCCAAGACCACGTTAGACAAGACCGAATATGCACCGGGAGAAAGCGGGGTTTTGAAAGTAGAGTATCGATCGAGTCACAAAACCGGCACGGACAGGAAAACTGTGTACGTCAATAGCAACGATAAGACAAACCCCAGGATTGCCCTGACTATTAAGGTCAGAATTGTATCGAAAGTCAGTTACTCGCCAAAGAGAGTGCGGCTTTTCCTTGAGGAGGAAAATGCCGGCTGTCCGAAGATTGTACTTAGCAGTCTCGATAATCAACCATTTTCGATAACCCAGTTCAAATCGACCGGCGACTGCATAACTGCTGATATTGATGATTCGGTGGAAGCGACAAAATTCATTCTTGAACCCATTGTTGATATGGAGAAGCTGAATAACAATCTCAAAGGACGTATCAACATTAGTCTGACTCATCCGGAGGAGAAAGAGGCCAGAATTTTCTTTGACGTGCTGCCGAAATTTACAATTCGCCCGCCGTTGATTATCGCCTTTAAGGTCGAACCGCAAAAGCCGATACTAAGAAAAATCACGGTGCTCAACAACTATGGTGGTGATTTTGAGATTGAATCAGCTTCATCGAAAGATAACACGGTTAAAGTTCTCAGTCAGAAGAAAATTCGCAACGGTTATCAGTTTGAGGTGGAAATAATGCCGCCGCCCGCAGAGGGTAAAACGCAATTCATCGACGTGTTTTTTGTAAAGATAAAAGGCGGTGATGGGCTGAGAGTTGTCTGTCGCGGGTTTTATAAATAAACGGTGGTCGTCCCGTACTAACCAGATATAGGCCTTCCTGCACTAAGACGGAACATAACAAATTGCTTTTGGGGGTGGATTGAAAACTAAGCTGTATATGATGCGATTAGTGAGCTGCCTGTCGCGACTTGGCTCCGCCAAGCGAGCCACGGCGGGCATTTGCGTATTGGCGCTTTGTGCTTCGTGCGTGGATGTAACGACCGAACCGTCGGCAAAATCACCTCATAAAACCGATTCGCTCACAGTCTTTTTTACCGGTAACGAGCTTGGGGAGCTGAAGCCCTGCGGCTGTTCCGGCGGACAACTTGGGGGGCTTAGCAGGCGCGCAGCGGTCTTCAACCGTGTCTCTGAACACAAAAGATTGATTATCGATACCGGCTCGCTTGTGAAAAGCCAAAGCGAGCAGGACCTCATCAAGTTCAATATAATACTCCAGGCTTTCAGACAGCTCGATTACGATTTGGTCAGTCTGAGTGAAAAAGACATTGAAATAGCTCAGAATCTCGGATTGCTATCCGATCCTATTATCGGGTTTATCAGTCCCTATGGTACTCCCGTAAGGGACGCCTTGCGGCGCGGCGAGAAGATAGCGGGAGGATTTCGAAACCAATATTTACTAAATGGAAAATATATCACTATATCAGTTTTAACTTTTAACGTGGAAACATCACCAATAAAGCAGATTAGAGAAGTTTTTCCACGAGAGCCGGGCCAACAAAGCGTTAATATCCTTATTATAAACCGATGTGATGATGCCATTATCTCTTCCATAGCGGAAATGGGAACCGTAGATTGCATTGTTTGTCCTGCCGAATCTGATGAGCCGATGGTAAGTGGCGAGGCGAATAAAAGGCCTTTGGTTTTTTCGGTTGGCCGGTTCGGCAGATATGTATGTGGATTGCAAATAACAGAATCCGCCGGGGGTGAAAATAAGCTGAAATTGAGTTTTTTCGCTGTACCGGTTAAAGAAGATTTGGAGGAGGAAGCCTCTCTCGTTCAGTTATACAACGATTATCAACAGCTTGTTAAAGAGAGGAATCTTTTGGAGAAACACCCGCGTTTTACTCTGGATGGTTTGGAATATACCAGTTCGGAATCTTGTAAGGCTTGTCACGAATACGAATATGGGAAGTGGAGCCGTAACGCCCATGCCCATGCCTATGCGACACTCGAGCGGGCCGGCTCGCAGTTCGACCCTGAGTGTGTTATCTGTCATGTTGTTGGTATGGACTATGAAAGCGGATTTATTTCGGAGCATAAAACCGGACATTTGAAAAACGTCGGCTGCGAAAACTGTCATGGGCCAGGCTCGGAACATATCAAAACTGGGGGAATAGTCGGATTCACTGGGCCGAAATCTGCCTGCATTGACTGCCATACGCCTGAGCACAGCGGCGACTACGCAGGGAATGAGGGCGCTTTTCTGGAAAAAATCGTTCATTGGCGGGAACCAAAGCCCCTGGCTCCTGTCAAATAAAAAGGAGTGAGCTAAAGTTTGGAGTGTCTAAAGTTATTTGTTTTTTTAACTTTAGCCCACTTTAGTTCACTTTAGGCACTTTACACTTTAGACTAAAGACCGATATGATAAAAACATTGCGAATAACAAGTGTTGCGGCGGCGGTTTTAGCGGTCATTGTCGTCATTTTTTTTGTTTTTCATGTGGTTTTTGGCAGTGATGACCACATCGAGGAATTTTTGGATTCTCCCGGTGTGATAGAGAAGTTCAACAACAAAACAGTGGGCAATAAATCGAGAGGAGACGCAAGCCGGGAATCGCCACTTGTAAAGCAGGCTGGGCTATTTGCGTTGTATCTGAATCCGCCCAGGCCGAAAACGCCAAAGACTGCAACAGGTGGTACTACCGGTATTACTCGCGGGCCGGCTGTTACGCCAAAATTTAAGGTTATTGGCACCAGTTATTACAAGGGGCGCCCAGAGTTGTCGATTGCCCTGATTGACGAGCCGGGCAAGGGATTGCACTGGGTCAGGCAGTCCAGCAAGGTTGGCCATTTGCTTATTGAGCAGATAAAGGATGGCCTTATTGTTGTTAAAGACAATAAAGGAACTTTCGAGATTATGGCCGAGCAGGAACCGGAAACGAGCCTTCTTGAAGGAGCATCTGCTGTTCATCCAGGACGAGCGGATATTTCCAGAAGAACACCGGGAGCGGCCGGTTCCAGAGCTGCTTTACCGGCCTCAGGGAAAACTGATGCCGGCATTACAGGGGCAAAAAGCAGAGTTCCGCCGCCGCGTAGAACTGCTGAAGAAGACGCGAAGATGAAGGAGCTTGTTGAAAGGCTAAGAGAGATACAAAGAAATTTTAAGTCTGATAAGACCGGTTCAGGACCCAGCGCTAAGGAAAAGGCTGCAATGATGGAAAATCTTATTTCCCAATTCAGATCTTCGCGTTTAAGTGTCGAAGAGGCGAAAAGACTGAGTACTTTAGGTAAAGAGTTAAAAAAGGTTTGGGAGGAGCCGGGTCGCTCCGGTCCGGAGGAAAACAAAGATAATTAGAAGTACGTCTGGTAGGTATGAAAGCTGTTTTGTATATTTTTTAATTTATCGGATTAAGGGGTGATTAAGAATGGCGAAGCAACGATTTTGGATTCCCGCAAGGCAGGGTCCCTCTCGCAGGGGCTTTAGCAGATTGCTTGTTTTATCGGTAACTCTAACTCTGTTATTATTCAGCAATTATTCTTTGGCTGCTCAGGAGGGCGCTTCTGAGCCATCGTTTAGGGTTTTTCCCCTGAAGTACATATCTGTTGAACAGGGCAAGAAGTATCTTACCGAGGTTGGGATGGGGACGGTTTCGCACATTCCCGGTTCGACTGCGCTTTTGGTAACAGCCAAGCCGGACGAGCTGCTCAAAACAATGGCTATCCTGAATCTTGTTGATTGCCAGGGGCAATTTGCGGTAAAGACGGCATTCGGCGCCTCAGTGGCTAAGAATCTTCCATCCAACGATCTGGTCGCGGCAAAAGTCGGTGGTAATATATCTATCGGGAGCTTTTTTAATCCACCGGCCGTTAATGCCAAAGTTAGAGCAATTATAGATATCCACAACGACGCGGTGATTGTTATTGCCCCGGTTAGGCCGCTGGAGCAAATCCTTTCCGCTGTCAGGCAATTGTCGAATTCCCCGCCGTTTGCTTCGCAAACGAGGCAGCGGGGACATACAGAAGGCAAGCTGGGAACTGCCGGCAAGTGGAAACCCCCGCTTGTTGCCGGCAGGGGCAGGCCGGGTATGTCGGGTCTCAATTTTGCAGCAAAAGACAAAATAAAACCGGAGCCGAACACCGTTGCAACAATACTGGCCCAAGAGATGCCGGAGCTGCCTGCTGCTGTCCAGCCGTATGAATCGAAGTCGATTCCCAATGGGGAAGATACTCTTCAATTGGCTTTACCCGAGACGCTTTCCATAACGGAATTTTTGGGCTTCGTGGGTGAGCATTTACGTCTGAACTATTTGTACGACCCGACCAAGGTCAAAGGCAATATTACAATCAAGCGTTATGGCAGGCTTCGAGGGCCTATCAAGTTAAAGGAGCTGTATCCTCTGCTTGAACAGGTGCTGCAGTTCCATGGTTTTGCGATGACCCGCAGAGGCGATCTGGTAACTATAGTTCCCGCGGCAGAAACGCAAAATATTGACCCTGATTTGTACCCTGACGCGAAGGATATCGAGATTGGGGATGCAGTCATAACTCGTGTCTTTAAGCTGCAGCATATAGATACAACCAACGCAAAGAATCTTCTGGATGGGATGAGACTCGTCACCGAGGTTAGACCGATACCCGAAACCCGAACACTTATTGTTACTGCATTTGCCTACCGTATGCCGCGTATAGAGACACTTCTGGACATGGTGGATAAGCCCGGCGAACCGAAAAGGTTCAGGTTCAGGCAGTTACAGTACACGATGGCACAAACGCTTACTCCGAAAATCCAGACCCTTGCCGAGCAGTTAGGAACTATATCAATTACTATTGCCGCAACGGCGGCGGTACCGTATAAGCCAAGCGCGAAAAGGACTGGCGAAACAACGGCCCAATGGCAAGCCCGGCTTCGCCAGGAAAAGGCACTCGCCGACCGAAGAAGGAAGCCACCGACTATGCCAACGGCTGAGCCGGCCAAACCAACTGTGTATCTCGATGCCGATGAAAGGACAAACCGCATCTTGATGATAGGCCTTGATGAGCAATTAGATGCCGTCGAGGAGTTAATAGATACTCTTGACGTGGCACAGCAGGACCTGCGGACCCTGAAATTATACAAAATCGAGCATGTTGATGCTGAAGAGGCAAAAAGGAAACTGGAGGAGCTTGGCATAATTACCCCCAGACAGACAACAACTTATCCTTATTCTTCAAGAATTACCGGCGGCGCTAAGCCCCTGACCCAAACGGCCAGGTCCGCAGCTACCAGGCTCCAAGCAGCAAGGACCCAAAGAACCGGCGCAGCAGCCGAGACCCCTTTGGGCGAGCCGCAGGTGGTGGTAGTTGAGCCGACGAATTCGCTTTTGGTTAACGCGACTGCTGAGCAGCACGTCCGGATAGCGAATATTTTACACTACGTGGACAACGAAATGCAGGAAGATGAGATACCTTATAAGGTCTATCCACTCGAAAACCAGTCGCCGGGCCATTTGGCAGAGATTCTGGAGCCGCTTGTTCAGGAAACCGTTCTGGACAAGGAAGGCAAGATTGAAAGCGTCATAAAAAAGCAGGATGAGCAAATAACTATAGTTTCCGACCCGAACACTTTTTCACTGATTGTTTATGCGAGCAAAAAGAATCAGGAATGGATAGGGAGCTTAATAGAAAAATTGGACAAGAGAAGGCCGCAGGTCCTTATAGATGTAACGCTGGTCGAGATCTCTAAGGCCGACGCCTTTAATTATGACCTTAATATAATCCAGAGCTTTCCAGATTTGCTCAGCACATCCGGCCTGACCGGC
>CAYTND010000012.1:0-17125 GCA_964438965.1 uncultured Pirellulales bacterium | reverse complement strand
AACAAACCCAATTTCCGAAAAAGTCAAATGAACTTAAACATCTATAATACAAAGGATTATGAAAATAAATCCAATTGGACACTTGGTGAAAACAAACCCAATCAAAGCCTGTCCTGAGCGCAGTCGAATGGACCAATTTCAAAAGCCCATAACCACACCAAAGGCTTGCCCTGAGCCACGCCGAAGGGAATGGCAAGAAAATAAGGCTGTCATGATCGCTTATCACCGGCATGAATATGATGGACCTGAACGCCTCGGGACTCGAAGCCTTGACAGCTATACTCGCTCTACAGCTGCTTTTATTTCGCGCAGAGCCTGGGACCAGCTTTTTTCCTCCGTCCGTCCCCACGCCCTGGCGGTGGCAACCTTTATCGCCGTTCCCAGCGCAGAACCCGCATCGGATTTGTCTTTAAGGCCCTTCAAGAAGCCGGCTAACAGGAAATCACCACAGCCGACCGTTGATAATACCCTTCCGCGACCAATACATCGGCCCTGCCAGGCGCCTTTCTTCGTAACGACTACCCCGCCCTTTTGGCCGCGACTTATAAAAACAACTTCAACTTTATCCAACAGTTTACGACCGGCCCTGACCAGTCCTGCGGGACTATCTGTTACCTGCCCACCCAAAAGCTCCCGCAATTCATCAACATTCGGTTTTATCAGCCAGACGGCCCCGGTCGAAAGAATCCGTTTCAAAGCGTCCCCGTATGTATCCACCACAATTTTGGCGCCACGCTCACTGCACGACTTTATAATCCGAACAACATCGCCAACAAATTCATCTTCCGGCATCGCCCCGGCAAAAACACAAACACTGCCTCTGTGCACTATCGTTCTTAAATCAGCCTCCAATTTTCTCAACGCTTTTCTCGAAGCCAATTCACTTTTATTGCGCAGATGCATCTCCCTGTCATTGGCCGTATCGACAACGGTTATATTTCGTCGGGTACTACCCTCAACCGCAGTCATTTTAACCTTAACCAACCCCCCCAATCCGCCAAAGGCGGACATAGCTTTCAGCATCTGCTCGAAATCATCTCGCCCCCACAGCCCGGCTGCAATATTTTTCTGGCCCATCCACGCCAGAGCTTGCGAAATGTTTAACGCCTTCCCCGCCGGCCGAGAGCTGGCCGAGCTTACCGTCTTATGCTCGCCCCAATCGATGCCCTCGAACCGGCAAACCGTGTCCCAGCTTGGACAAAGACCAATGGTTACGATTTTACCGTTGATTCTCATAGAAATGCCTCGAACTGTCAACCGACAATTGGCTAATCACTCACCATTTTACAAGCATCGAGTTAATCTTCGTTATTGTCCGTCGAGACGTACTCGCGCTGCCCCTCACTTACATAAGCAGGCTCCGACGAGCTTTTACTTTCCGATTCCTCCGGCTGACTCTCTGCTTCCATCTGCTCACGGACACGCTCATACTCCTCTAATGTCATCGTTATTTCACGTGCCTGGCTTCCCTTGTACTCGCCGAGAATTCCCGCCCCGGCCATCATCTCGATTATGCGTGAAGCCCTGGCATAGCCGACACTCAGTCTTCGCTGAAGCAGCGACACGCTGCCACGCTTGGTTTCCAGAACAATACGAACCGCCTCGTCGAACAGTTCGTCTTTTATCATTTCAGACGTGTCCAGCTTCTTGAGCCGGGTCAGCTCAGGATGGAATTGCGGTTCGGCAACATCCTTAAGATGCTTAACAATTCGCTTTATCTCCATCTCATCGACGAAAGTTCCCTGAGCGCGTATCAGGTCACTTGTACCGGGTTTTAGAAACAGCATGTCACCCTCACCAAGCAGCGTTTCCGCTCCGTTCTGGTCGAGGATAATTCGGCTGTCCATCCTCGCTGCGACACGGAAGCCGATCCGCGTCGGCATATTTGATTTTATCAGCCCGGTAACAACCGTCGCCTGGGGTCGCTGAGTAGCTAAAACAATATGAATACCGACCGCCCGGCTCTTCTGTGCAAGGCGAACGATATAAGCTTCTATCTCCTTCGGCGCCGTCATCATCAAATCTGCAAGCTCATCGATTACTATCACAATATACTGTAGTCTCTTTGGAATCTTCGCTTCTTCCTCGGCACTGCTCGGTCTAAACCGCTTAATGACCTCCTCGGCACCGAGCCTGTTATACTCAGCGACATTCTTGACCCTCGCCTCGGACAGCAGAGCATAACGCTCATCCATCTTCACAGTGGCCCATTCAAGTATCTGAACAGCCGTCTGGGTCTCAGTAACTATCGGACACATCAGGTGCGGAATAGTATTGAATGCCGTCATCTCGACCATCTTAGGGTCAATCAGAATCATCTTTACTTCGTCCGGCCGTTTCGTAAGCAATATGCCCGTAATGATACTGTTTATACACACACTTTTGCCTGAGCCGGTCGTGCCGGCGATGAGCAAATGCGGCATCTTGGTAAGGTCTGAAACAAGTGCTTCTCCGGAAGAATCCTTGCCTAAAAACAGTGGTATCTGCATCTTCCGCGATTTGCTGCCTGCTGATTCCATCATACTCTTCATACGGACTTTTTCTTTTTCGCTGTTTGGTACCTCAATACCTATCGTATGTTTACCCGGCAGCGGGGCAACAACACGGACCGCACCGACACCCAGCGCACGAGCCATATCGTTTGCCAGCGCAGCTATCTGGCTGACCTTCACGCCGGCTGCAAGCTCCAGTTCAAACATTGTTATGACCGGGCCCGTCTCGGCCGCAACCACACGCGCATTGATATTAAACTCCGACAGCAGCCTCTCCAAAGCCATCGCTTTGGCCTTGACGACCTTCTCCTGCACCGCAGAAAAACTATACTCCGGCTCAGCTAACAGCTCCAACGGCGGCAGTTCATAATCCTCGTAGGACGGCTGAGCCACCGAACGTTTGGATACCGAGGCGCTCGGATAGCTCACCTTGTTATTGTCTAATCGTTTCACTCCCGACCTGTCGGGATTCTCTAACGGTTTAACCGTGCCGACGTCTGAGAGTCTCAGTGTTTTACTGCCGAGCCCGCCTTTGGCGGATTGCCTGACACTTAGTTTCTGCCAGATATCGTTCAGCCCTTGTCCGGCTATGGTGGAGCGTTTTGTCGCCGACCACGCCGGTACCACTACACCTGTTATTTTTCTGAGTCCAAAACCAAACCACCCCAGCAACACCAATACAAAAGTATCTGCCAGTAGAAGAAACCCGACAATCCAGGTAGCTGCAACTAATATGAAAGTGCCCAACGACGCAAAATGGTTTCGTAGAAACTGGGCCGCCCCGATGCCTAATACCCCCCCTGAACCCATAGGGAAAGCAAAGAACCGATAAGGCCATAAGCACTGGAAGCTCATCGAAACCGCCACGGTTATCAGTCCTAATCCGATTGCCCGCAAAATCGGCTGGTTTGTCGGCTTATGTGCAAGCCTGGCAACCAGAAAACAAATCCCTGACACTAAAATCACAAATACCCCAGGCCCAATATAATACAGCAAATAGTACGCACAAAATGCCCCTGCCGTCCCGCACCAGTTAGCAGGGGGGTTATTACGAGGATACACGAACCTGCTTGGCCAGTCACCGATATCAAAACTAAGGCAACTGCACAAAACAACTAAGCACACACCTATCCCGAGGCAGCACAGAGCCGTCCAGGCCCCGGAACGCGTTGTTTTGCCTTCGGATGCCCTCTTATATGACTTCTTCTTTTTCACGCCTCTTATTTTCCGTCAAGTCCGATAAATAAAGATACAATATGCGCAGTCAAACCTCGCGTCCAGCATTGGACGCAGTAATTTATATCGGCAGCCCTTCGGCCTTTTCTGCACAATTACCCTCGGCTTTCAATAGAGGTAAGGGAAGAAATAGCTCCGTCTTTGTCTTTTTTTCATCCTTGGTTCCTTTCCTTAAAATTTATTGATTCTCCAATTTTTTTGTACTATTATTAACTATTGATTTACTGGAGAAATTCATGTTGGATCTTGATAAATTAGAACAGATCAAGCGCATTACAATAATTGCACTCTTCTCTGATGACGACCTGATGGACTCTCTTGTTCTGAAGGGCGGGAATGCTCTGGATATGATTTATGGCATCGCACAACGTTCATCGCTCGATTTGGATTTTTCCATTGATAAAGAATTCAATAAATCAGAAATATCTACAATTCATGATAAAATCCGAAAAGTTTTAGAAGAAACTTTCAAAGCAAGGGGGTACGAGGCGTTCGATATACGTTTTACTGAAGTCCCCGAGCATATACATGCAACAATTCCGGATTTTTGGGGTGGGTATCTTATTAAATTCAAAGTCATAGAAACTGCCAAATATGAAAGCCTTCGATCAAATCTTCATTCCCTGCGAGTTAACGCTCTTGAAGTTGGCCTAAATCATGAACGCGTGTTCAAAATCAGTATCAGCAAATTTGAGTATTGTGTCCCCAAGCAAGAGGTTGATCTGGACGACTATACGATCTATGTGTATACACCCGAAATGATTGTGTTTGAGAAGCTCAGAGCAATCTGCCAACAAATGCCAGAATATACACCAAACTCTACAAAAACTGCCAGGGCTCGTGACTTCTTCGATATATATGCCGTTATGGAACATTTCGAGATCGATTTTACTTTGCTTGATAATGTTTCTTTGCTTAAAAACATATTTGAGGCAAAGAAAGTCGCTCTTTCGCTAATTGGGGAGATTAACCGATACCGGGAGTATCATCGCCCGGATTATATATCTGTAGAGGCTACTGCCAAACCGAGCATAAAGTTGAAAACCTTTGATTTTTACTTTGACTATGTCATTGATAAATGTAAATGCTTACAACCCCTTTGGGAAATATAAACGCCACTTTTTAGAATATTCTTTTTCTTTTATTTGGTGCATTAAGTAGAAATCGTACTTAAACCCAAATTTCTTCAGTAATGAGATGGAACTTTCCTTGTAAACACCTGCCTTTTCTAAATAAAAACCTACTGCTTGATAATAGGGATAGATGTAGTCAAGTTTTTTCAATGTTGCGGTGAGCTTGTTGACGGATACTTTTGGCCGGGCTAATTTATAAGCTTTTAGAACTTCAAAAACACCTCCGGCATAGACTGGCCTTACTGTTACGTCTATCAGAGTTCTTTCGATGTCAGTAACTCTGATTTTTTCCTCTTCGGGGCCATTCATTTGAATTACGCCAAGATTGCCTGTGTTCTTACCGTTTAAAAGATATATCTTATAATTTTGGAACTCCGTAAAGTTGTTAGATATTCTCGTTGGTCGTCTCAATGCAAAATCAATTCTCTCTTGAGTTAGTGCACCTTCACCTCGAGACTTTGCAGTTTGCTCCTTGTTTATATAAATAATTTTGGGAACTTGTTCTGTTAGACCGTGCAGGTACATAGCGGTATAGTGCGAGAAATAACAAGCTGGCTGTAGAGTCATTAGTAACTCGTACAAAAGCGCTTTTCCCCAGACATATTTTATGATCTTCCTGTTTGGGAAGCCAAAACTGACCTTTTTCAACTTGGTTTCCTGTAGCAAGAACTTTATGAATTCATCGACAGTCATTGTGCGTCGTAGCCGCCAGAAAGCCCTGTTATCTTCCAAAATTCTGTCGAGGTCGCTTCTTTTATAGATATTGTTTGTTGACTCCTCGAAAGCCTTGATTATATCTGCTTTTGCTATTTTTATTCGTGCTTCTGCCATAAATTAAGTCTCTTCTTGTCGGGTTGCTTGTAGTATATATACTACAAGCAACCCATACATGGCAATTTAAGAACATGACCGAGAAGATCATAGCCTTAATCGTAGCTGACTCTAATAATCTGAGCCATACCACCAGGCGAAAATAAGAAACCACATATATATACTATCGGTGTATATATACTCCTATAATAACGTATTATGAGAAAAAGCCAGATAAATCATGGAAAAGTCAGAAAAATATAGAAATGCAAGACAATTGTCGGAGAAAACTTGTGTAGATTATTGTTAGATGTAGTATATATACTACATCTAACCAAAACATGCCACCAATTCCATCATCGTTTGTTAACAGCCCCACCTTGAAGTCCTATAAAGAGCGGCTTTATATGCCGTTCGTAGATGTTCTCTGTTACGTTCTGTGCGATGATGTCCTCATATTTGTCCAGCGCATCCGAAAAGCGTGTGCCCATCTCAGCGGCGACTTTGTACGCAACGTGAAGAAGCTGCCGGAAGTTGTGATTGTATTGCTCAGAGGATTGGTCATGTCGCAATGCCGAGGCAAATCTTTCACCATCCCAGTTGTCAACCTCTTGCGCAGTCGGCAGTTTCGCTCTATCGATATCAATAACTGTCTCATACGGCCCACAAAGCTCATCCATCCGCGACAGCGCCCCGGCGTACACCTCTTTTGCGATTGATAAACCATCTGGCGCCGCCATCGCCAGGCCGATTAGCTCTTCCAGCCAGGTCGTTCCCGCTGTCTTAATATGCAGCCCCGCATCGAATTTCTTCAGCGCTGTGGCTATTGGTCCGTAAATTGAGAACTTGTCAGAAGCCGAATGAATGCTAAGTTTGAGGTTTTCAGGCAGGCCGAATTCTTTGACCGCAAAAGCAACCACCGCCACGTCCTCTTCGAACTCTTTTGCAAAACCTCTAACATTACCGACGTAATCTACCCCTTTGTTGAACCGACCTGTGAATTTCGGTGCAATCGTCTGGGCCGGAATCTTTTCATCTGCGATAGCCGCTAAGATAAAGAACATCTCCACCGGCGTTTGCGGCTGGTTGGTCTCATCCATCGAGACCTCCGTAATGAAGTCCGGCCGGAGGCCGGTTCGATCGGAACCCGGCTTTGCCGGGACGCCTTTGGCCACCTCGATATGACGATAAATTTTGCCCGCCTGCTTGACCGCCAACAGAAACTTATCTGCTATTGTTTTGATTTGTTCTTCGCTAATATTAAAAATCTCATCGATACCGTCAATTGCAAGCGGACCGATATATTTTTTATGTCTTTGAATAAAGGATTTCACGTCGGCTTCGTCTGTTGTTTTGCCAATATAATCGGCAACGTCGAGCGTGAAAAAATCACTCGACTCGATGAAACCATCAACATTGTTCAACCCGATATGGTCGGCATCCACAAAATACGGCCCATCCCAACCATAAGCCGTTACCGCACCGTCGGCCTCCTTACGCGTATCCGCCGGGCTGGTTCCTATGATAGTATGCTCCCTGTGGGACTTGTTCCAAACAGGTGTAATGTCAAGGCCCTGTTCTTTCGCTTTTATCAGAGCGGCAAGCTGTGGTTTTCCCTGATGGCAGAACCTGTCACCGATTCCAAAAGAATACTTCCCTAATATCATAACTTCATTCTCCGTCATTCCCGCGGATAAAGACCTTTTTGACACCGGTCAGCCGAACTATCGAATTGGCACCCGCCGAACGAGGAGCAACCAGGTTTTCGATTAACGCATTTTCAACATCTTCCAAAACGATTCCGTGACGCTGGTCGCTCTTTGCTAATTGAAGCTGCACATTGAGTAGCTTTAAGCCCTTAACGTGACGGCAATAGAACCCATAAGCCGGCAGTCTGCCGAACATCGAGTATTCCGGATAGTCTTTGGGTTTCTCAGGGACAGCCCGGCCGGCATCCTGCTTTGTCCCTCCGCCTTCAAATGAAAGTCTAATGTTGCTCAGTGTAACGTTTTCTATCACGGCCTCGGGCAGCCCGGAAATCGCACAGCCCGTCGCATTGGCGCCGGTCGCTTCGATATTGCTTATCGTAACGTTTCGCATTATGCCGATGCCTGGTTTGGGCATATCTTTCTTGAAAGGCCGAGCGCGATTGCCTAACCGCAAAAATATCGGCGCTCCGATTTTGTTCATCGTGATATTTGACACAACGATGCCGTCCATTGTGCCGCCGTCCACTATTTCCAGCGCCACACCAGCCAGGCGGGTATTATAAATCGAACAACCGGTAATAACGATATTCTCAAAACCTCCGTTGGATTCCGTGCCCATCTTCAGCGCGTTACAGCGGCTGCTCAGAACGCAGTTACTGATTGTTACATTTCTGCACGGCCGCGCTGATGTGCTCTTGAGCACGATGGCATCGTCTCCTGAAAGGATGTTGCAGTCAGAAATAATAACCCTCTCGCAGGAGTCGATATTGATACCGTCGTTGTTGGCGTTGACAACACTTCTGACCGTGATTCCGCTGATGCGCACGTCGTCACAGGCTAAATAATGCTGCACCCACATCGGCGAGTTCCTGATGGTTACATCCTTTACCGTGACGTTTCGACATTGAATAAATCGAATTATATAGGGGCGCACCTTATATGGCCCTTTAAACGAACCTCCCTGGCCATCTATGATACCTCTTCCGGTGATGGCGATTCGCTCCAGTTTTTCACCGTAAATCAGACTCTTGTCCGTATAGTTGTCGGTGTACGACCTGAAGGCCGGTACAGTCTCTGGATAATCTTTCAGATTTTTGCTGCCTAACAACGTACAGGCAACATCAAGTTTGAGCGTTACACCGCTTTTCATATAGATAGTGCCGGACAAAAACGTCCCCGGCCCCAGATAAACAGTCCCGCCGCCGTCCCCGGCACATTCGTCTATTGCCCTTTGGATGGATTTGGTGCACAGCGTTTTTCCATCGGCCTTGGCCCCGTAGTCGCGAACGTCATAGACCGTCTCAGCACCCAGAACCGGTCCCACCGTGAACATCCATATAAGTCCAATGAAAATCCGGCATTTTGTCTTGTTCATAGTTTTCCCTTTCTTTGAATGAACCTCTGTTTTCAAATTCTTACGCCAGCTTTAGCTCCATAAATACTGCATCCTCTATCGGATTGTATCGATATGGACTGGTCTGCTTAAATTCGACAAAAAGTTTTTTAGCAGTCTCAAAATCTTCGTTTGTTTGTGCTGGAAAAATTTTCGACATTCCGTTTTTCTCAATTTTTCTGTTCACGCGAAATATACTTTTGTGTCCAGGGGCAAACATTAATGCAAATACCACAAATAGTTGATTGTATCCTCATCTTTTTCGACAGTTTTGTCGCAGTTTCAAAACACACAAATGCGTCATATATCGAGTCCCGCGAGGACCCCAACTGCCAGTTGTTACCTTTAATTGCCTTGCTTGGGCATCTGTCAACGCAGCAGTGGCAATCACTGCACATTGACTTTTCTACCGGAACCGCTATGTCCAGGTCAGCATTGGTAAGCACGCTTGCCAGACGAATAGCTGCGCCGTATCTTTTTGTTATAAGTAACGCCGATTTTCCTATCCAGCCGAGGGCAGCCTTTGTAGCGATGGTTTTGTGCGGCAGGGGTGTGTCGAGGCTTGTGAAATCAACTTTTTCTATAGTAGGCTCGATCGCGACAGCTTTATATCCTTGTGATATGAGGATATCCACGGTATGGTCGCACAAGTCTGCCAGTAAGTTGTTGGCCCTGTTATACTCTTTGTGGTACCTTTTTGTTGGGCCTTTCGAAATCTCACAAATGACTGACGGATTGAGAGCAACGGCTATTGATACTGCTTTTTCTAAGCTTGCAACTGCCTCAAAAACAACATCACTTACATCCGCATACCCAACTAAGCAAGCGCCTTTTTCTAAAAGGGATGTTCTTATTTTTGTACTCAAAGGCCTCATTTGTTTCTTTCTTCGATATTATAGCCGGCAGCACAGAAAAAGCAATTTGCCTGCTGCTCTATTCATTCATCATTTCTTCGAGAATCTCAACTGCCTCCTGTACCATCTGGGGGCATATCGAAGAGAACAGGCCTTTGTCTTGTGCCTTTTTCATTCCCTCCGGCGTACTTAAATCACAGCCAAGCAGTTCCCTGCACGTAATATAGTCGTTCCGAGCTTTGAATCGGTTTGTATATTCTTCGACTTTTTTGTATGTCTTTGCTTTTCCTTCCTTATCTTCTGCAGTGCTATTTCCATATTTTAATCCGAGAACCATAAAAGCTCCTGTAACTGCCCCGCAGGTATCACCCATACGCATTCCGCCGCCGAATCCTGTTGCCACTTTACATGCCTTCTCACAATCAAGACCAAACTGTTCACTATAACTGCTTAGTACTGCTTGAGAGCAATTAAAACCCTTCCTGAATCTTTCAACCGCCCATTCAGATTTCGCACTCATAAAACTACTCCGGATAAATATAAAAGCTCGACCCAGAACCCACCTATCCAAACGCTGGGTGTTGTAGTACGGACATCGACTCCCGATTTCCTTCTGCGAGCATCCAGCATCGAGTATCGAGCATCAATTAAACCTTTGCTATCAGATATACTGAATAAATAATCGCCGCCACGCACACCCAGCCGGCCAAGAACCCGACCACAGATGTACGCGATGGAATTGCTATTTCCAGGCTGGTGTTTGGGAAGATGTTTCGCTTCTCAGGAACCACGGCATCGTCCGGCAAAGTGCAGGGCACAGATACCTGCTCGCCCGGCTTGATGGGCGTTCGCACCAGCGCATAGAAATTATCGAGTTTTTCTTCAGACACCGGCCTGGTGAACAGGCTTACAACGATTCCGGCAATTGTCCCCGCCGACAGGTAGAAAACCATCTGCCACGGCAGATAGACCTCTGCCGCGCCGTTTTTAACAAAAACGAACGTCAGCGACTCTGCCATCGAAAGACTACCCAGCCATGAGATAAAGAACTCCTGTGTGGTCAGCCACCACATTCCGAACGCCGTAAGTGTTGACGCCCAGGCCCCGGTTGCCGTCGTGCGGCGCCAGAAAAGACCCAACCAAAACGCGATACCCATCATCGGCGAAATCTTCCAGAATATCTCGAGTCCCTCCACAACACCCTCCAGCCGGTAAGCAAAACCCACACCGCAGGCAACGATTATCAGTGACGCAGCTCGAGCAACAAAAACATAATGTTTCGCAGTTTTTTCGGGCAACAGGCGTTTGTAAATATTTTTCGTGAATAAACCTGAAGATGCTATCATAAATGAGTCACACGAGCTCATCACAGAAGCCAGAAGGGCTGCTAAGAAAAGGCCGAGTATGCCGTGTGCTATCTTTGGCAGAAATTCTGCCGCCACCAATCCGAAGATGTGGTCCGGCTCAACGTCACGACCGGCAAAATACACAACCGCTCCGAGTCCCGTCAGACACCACGCTACAGTGCATACCCGCTTGATAAAGTTTCCAAACATCCAGCCGACCCTGCCTTCCAATTCAGTTTTGCCGGCGGCACAATTACCCATAGTGTGCGGCTGGGTCACAATACCGACCAAACCATTGAATGCAATTATTGCTATATAGAAAAACCCAATCTCCGCCGGAGCTACGAGCGATAACATCTTAGGGTCCTTTATCGCTTCGTGAATACCCTGCAAGCCACCCACTGCATTTAAAATAAACGGGAGCAGGACAAAGGAAAAGACAATAGTCAGCACCCCCTGGATGAAGTCGGTAATAATCGCTGCCGAAAGTCCGCCGGCAATTCCATATACCACAAACATCACCGTCATAGCAGCGATAGCAACATTGGAGGAAACCAAACCGGTCGTACTTGCATCAATAACCGCACCGGCGCCCTTGAGCATCACGCCAATATTGATTGAGAGGTTCAGCATCCCCACGACCGCAAACAGCATCGCAACGCTGGGACTGAATCTCGCCTCGAAAACATCCGCAGTTGTTATGGCCCTGAAGCGGCGCATCACCGGCGCAATCAACCAGTAAAACGGCGTCGCGAACAACCACAGCCACTGGTACCATATACCGGAAAGCCCGTTTGTGAAGCTCTTCGAAGCCACACTGACAGCCTGGTCGGAATGTGTGCCCGTCCCGAACGCATGTGTTATCATCATCACTTTGCCGAATCTGCGGGGCATAAAGAAATCGGCAATATTCTTTATCCGCCTTGCCGCCCAGACACCAATAATAGTTATCCCGACAAGATATAACCCCAACACCAAAATATCCGCAATATGCAGTCCCAGTTTCGGCATCAATTACATCCTATTGATTTTCAGCATTTTCTCCCAACGGTCTATTGAAAATCGACTATACAAGCTGGAAATCCACCATCCACTATAGACGGACTTCAAGCAAAGGAAAATAGTAAATAGTAAATAGAAAATAGTAAATTAAAAAACCCCGCAGCGCATCCTTTCGCCACGGGGCAATGAAAAATAACAAACTTCCTATCCCGCACCTTTAGACATAAGCTAAGCTGGAGCGAAGCGAAAGGTCCGCCTATGGCGGACACAATAGATGCCCCAGAGGGTCCCGACATACACCATTACGGCCTGGCGTCGAACCCCGTCATTTTCCTTTCTTTTCTTAGCGTGACTCTTCGGCTATCTTGTCTATCTTCTTCGTGCGCTTCTCAGTCTTTCGCGGTATTCTTACTTCCACGCCGAGTCGGCCTAATTCACCGGCCACCTCCGGTTGTACGGGGTCAAGCTGAAAACTACGCTTCAAATATTCCTCTCCCCGGACCTTATCGTTCTTGCTCAAATAATAGTAGCCGAGTTGCCTGTGAATCCTGGCGGAATTCGGTGCCAGGTGAAGTGCCTGCATATAACAATCAAACGCATACTCATCAAGAAGCTGCTTCTGAAACGCTGTTCCAAGCCGGAATGACCCGCTCGCTGAACCGGCAACCTGGTTCATGTAGATATCGGCATAAATTTTGGCCTTGGCAGTGTCCCCGCTATCGAAAAATACCTTCACCATTGCCGCTTGGGCCTCCCTGTGAGCGGGGTCAAAACGCAAAGCTACATCGTAATGATATTCCGCCTTCATCCACAGCCTCTCGGCATGATATAATTGACCCAATTCGTAATGTGCTTGCGGGTTTTCAAATTTGCGGTTGACTGTCTTCAGTAGAGCGGCTTTCTTTTGTTCAGCAGGTATTCTCTCGACCTTGCCGCTTCCAGCCACTCCTTGGCTGGTGCACCCGATAAACAGTGTTGTGCATAAGAAAAGAAGGGCAAAGGTAAAAAGAGTAATCGAATCGGGCCTGCTTCGCCGAAGCAGATTCGGCTGCGAAGACTGAAACCAAAAGATAAAGCTTCCTGCCTCTGATTTCCTGCTTCTGACTCTTTTTGTCATTCTGTTCTCCCTCAAAAAGGTCTTGACCCGCCAAAGGCCTGCCATCAGCAGGCTGGAATGCTGCGATTTTGCCACGCCGCCGAAAGTTTTGCAAGAGAAAATTTCAGTAAATCAAATAAAATATATTTTTTATTGGTACTCGATACTGGAGCAAAGCGGAAGTCCGCCTATGGTGGATTTAACCCTGAAGGGAAGAACCGAGTATCGAGAATTTCTGTAATAAAATAGGCGGCTCCAGCGACTATAATATAATGACAGCAGCTGCTTAAGAGGAGAATTGCTTGCAAGTGATTGACTGGCAGATAATTATCGAAAAACACGGCCCGGCTGTGTGGCAGACCGCTTACAGGCTGCTGGGCAACCGCACTGATGCTGCCGACTGCTTCCAGGAAACCTTTATTTGTGCCCTGGAGCTCTCACAGCGTCAGCGTATCCGGAGCTTTTCTGCCCTGTTGACCCGGCTGGCTACTACACGGGCAATAGACCATCTGCGCCGGCGGTTCCGCCGGTCGCACTGTGAAGCTGTCTCGACTGCTGTGCCGAGTGCAAATCCGGGCCCGGCTCAAATGGCACAGCAACGAGAGCTAATTGCCCGATTACGAACGGCTCTTACTCAACTGCCGTCCCAGGAAGCGCAGGTCTTTTGCATGCGGTACCTGAATGATATGAGCTATAGGCAAATCGCAAAAGCCCTGGATATTAAGACCGGTGCTGCTGGTGTGCTGCTGCACCGCGCCAGAGTAAAACTACGACAGTTTTTTGAATTGTCGCCGAAAGAGCAAAAGTGAGGTTGAATTATGGAAGAAAGAGAAAGTGAAAATATTTTAGAAAAAGCTGTAAAAGCCCTCAAGAATGAGCAGGTCCCCCCCGGCCCGCCCCGGGAGCTGGCTGATGCAACCATTGCAAAGCTAACTGAAGCCTCCGGCCAATCAAACACGGTAACGGCCGGGAGGCGATTCCGGTTTATAGAAAGGCTAAAAGCTACAAACAGCTTCACTAAGGTCGCCGCCGCAGCGGTACTGCTGATTATTGCCGGTTACGCCACAGGCCGACTCTCAGCTCCACGAGGGCCGGACGCCGAACAGCTTCAAGCTGCTCTCGAACCGGCTATTCGCCAGAACCTCCTTGACGAGATGAAGCAATACTGGCAGTTAGCTCTGACGAGTAGTTACGTTCAGCTTAAAGACGACCTCACTCAGCAATACCGCCGCGACTTGAGCCGGTTCGCCATACAGACCTTAGCTGCTTCCAATGCCGTAACAAATGAGCTGCTAACAGAACTTATCGAGTCCATCAATGTGGCCCAAACAGAGGACAGGCAATGGGTAGCAGCAGCCTTTGAGCAGATAGAGTTAAATCGACGGCAGGACAACGCCCAGTTGAGCAATGCTTTTGTGACCTTCGCCGTCCGGACCGAAGACGAGCTGCAGCGCACAAAACAGGGTATGGCGCAACTGTTATCTTACACCCAACCCGATAGTCCGGTTCCAAACGAATTAAAAAATTGAAACCCCTCAATTGAAAGGAGCAAAAAATGAAAAAAGCTTTAACCCGAACAATCATTGTATTTGTCGCCATCAATCTAATGATGGCAGGCTTCGCCTTCGCCCAAGACGTTCCCGAAGAAAACGTTAAGGAGGCGAAGAAAGAAGCTCTGAAACAGACGGAAGCTGCACGAAGGGAGGCCACGGTTCCGTTGGACTTGGCGAGAAAAAAAGTAGATGCTGTACGAAGGCGGCTTGAAGTCACACAGAGGCAGATGGGGGCCGCACAGAAGCAGATGGCCATTGCCCAAGGGCATGCCAGCCACGACATGCTGCTCGACACTTTAGCTGCCCAAGTAAGCATGCCGTTATGGCAGCAGAGTAGCGGGGCGGTGCTTGTGATTCCCGCCGCACAGATGAAATTAGAAGACCTTGCTACCATTACCACAGATATGAGCATAATGTCCCGCATCTTTGACAAAAAACTCAGCCAGGGCCACTTGACTACAGGAAGAGGAGGCTGGGTCGTTGGGATTGACCCGCTGTCTTTTGGGCGGGACAGCCGTACAACAGAAGCCATCTACCTCGAGGGCTATGGAGCGTTGTTTTTGATGAAAGTAAATGTCTTGCTCTCGGCGCCACCCGAAGCGCAGCAAGAGAAGGAAACCGAAGAAGAGGATGCCGACCCACTCTGGACAGAAACCATACAGGAAATGTATGCGCCACAGGATGTCTACACAAGAAGACGCAGGACCGACCGCCCGGAAGAAAAATACGACGCTGAAAAGGTCGAAGACCTCAAAGAAACGCTAATCAAAACATTGAAGCATGCAGCAAACATTCGAGCCTTGAAACCGGATGAGTCGGTCATTCTCACCGTCATCGGAAAAGCCGGCCAGTCTGACGGTGTCACTATTAAAGCGATTAATAGAAGAGGTGAATATCTCATACTGGACGAAGATAAAAGAACCACCAGCATAGTTAAGGCACCTTCATTAAGTGACATAGGTTTTTCCTCGCCTGCGGTTCTGACCATTCGCGCTAAAAAGGCGGACATCGACGCCTTCGCGAATGGCACGCTAAGTTTTGACCAGTTTACTCAAAAGATCCTGCTTCTTTCATATTCCTATTTGGGTGAAAACATCGGCGTTGGGCCATCCCCTATCTTCCCGGACAAATCGCCCTTACGGTAGTAATGGAAGAAGAAGTCGCTAGTAGATTCCACCAGCAATCGCAGTAGAAGTCGAAGATCCGCTAAGGTGGGAATCTCAAAAATATTTAACCCGCCGATTTACTCGGCGGGTTTTCCTTTGAACGCAATACGCAATACGACATACGAGATACGAATTAAACGTCGAGGTTCTGAACTTCCAAAGCGTGTTCGCGGATAAAGTTTCGGCGTTTTTCCACGTCGCTGCCCATTAATATACTGAACAGCCGGTCGGCTTCACCGGCGTCGTCGAGTTTGACGCTCAGCAAAGTACGCGTCTGCGGATTCATTGTCGTATCCCATAACTGGTCAGCGTTCATCTCGCCCAGACCCTTGAAACGTTTTATCTCAATACCTTTGCCGCCTATCTGCCTTATGCTTGCGCAGATGTCCCCCAACGATGCGACCTCATATTTATCATCACCGCTGAGAAGCTCGAACTTCGTGGGCGCAGATTCACCAGAAACAGTTTTGGCGGGCTTCAACAGAAAATCCTTAAGGTCTAAGCCGAACTGCTTTTTGAGATGTTCGTTTATCTGATTGATACGGTCAACCTCGTGAAGCTCCTCGGCGGCAATTGATTCTTCCTCCTCACCTTCCGCTAAACCTTTGGTCCGCTCTTTGAGTTCATCGACCCGTTTTTCGTACTCCTCCCTTTTGTAATAAATCTCCTCCTGGCCACCCGCTTCCGCGGGTGCAAGCTTGTCCCTGCGAAAGCAGGGAGTGCAGATACGAAACTGCGGCAGCCCTCCTTTGGACGGGCTGTAATAGGACTGGACAAAACCGGCGAAGTTGATACCGCGTCTGCTCAAAACCGTTATGATGCGTTCGGCCTCAGCTAAGGTCTTTACAAGCTCAACTAATTCTTTATCACAAACATGACGGACACCGTTAGTACGGCCTTTGCCCATTTGCTCCTTTGTGCCTTTGTGCCTTTGTGCCTTTGTGCCTTTCTTTCTTTTGTCGCCGTCCCTGATAATAAGTTCTGTACCTTCCAGACCGCGGGCAATCATCCGCTTGTGCATTTGATTCTCGCTCAGGATATATTCAGATGCCTTTTTACCTTTGACTTTAATCTCATACAAGGGCGGCTGGGCGATATAAATCATGTTCTCCAAAAACAATTGCTGCATCTGCCTGAAGAAAAACGTCAGCAGCAGAGTTCGAATATGCGCGCCATCGATGTCGGCGTCCGTCATTAATATTATCTTGCCGTATCTGCACCTGTCCAAATTGAACTCATCGACGCCGATACCGGTCCCCAAAGCGCTGATAATGGTTCGGATTTCATCGTGGGCCAGCATCTTTTCAAGGCGGGCCTTTTCCATTACCATAAACA
>CAYTND010000011.1:0-17502 GCA_964438965.1 uncultured Pirellulales bacterium | reverse complement strand
ACATTCCGCCACAATGCCATTGCCATGGCAGCCAACAAAGTCTTTTGCGTCGATGGGATGAGCACAGCCAAGCTGGCTTACTTGAAACGCCGAGGACTCGGCTTAGAGAAAGAACGCACGCTGTACGCATTAGATGCGTGGACGGGAGAACCGCTGTGGGAGACCAATGAGGGCATTTTCGGTACCTGGCTCGGTTACTCAGTTGAGCATGATGTTCTGCTCCAGGCAGGCAGCCGGTCTGGGGACAGGGCAAGGGATGAAGCGGGCAAAGGTATGGTAGCTTACAGGGGATCGGACGGCAAGGTACTCTGGAGAACCGATGATAGTTATAAGGGTCCACCAATACTCTACCACGACTGGATTATAACGCAAACCGGTGGTGGCAGCGGTTCTGCTGCCGCTGAAGCGAAGGTTTTTAACCTGCTTAGCGGCAAGTACGTTATGCGTGAACATCCGATGACCGGCGAGACGGTTCCGTGGACATGGGTCCGGTTCAAGGGGTGCAACACGGCGATAGCCAGTGAAAACCTGCTGACTTTTCGGTCAGCCTCAGGGGCGTTCGTGGACTTGACCAGGGGGCAGAGTACGGCCAGCATAGGCGGATTCAGGTCCAGCTGCACATCGAATTTGATAATTGCCAATGGCGTGCTAAACGCCCCGGATTATACCC
The DNA here is from genome assembly GCA_964438965.1 of uncultured Pirellulales bacterium. Classification (GTDB taxonomy): domain Bacteria; phylum Planctomycetota; class Phycisphaerae; order Sedimentisphaerales; family Anaerobacaceae; genus NIOZ-UU13. The sequence goes on along the minus strand of CAYTND010000011.1, from coordinate 16,832 downwards.
GGACCTGCACGTGCAGCTACCAGAATCAGGCATCACTTGCCTTAGTCCACATGCCGGAAGTAGTGCATTGGACGTTTGACTACTACCGGTCTGCAAGTGCGGTGACCCCCGTCAAGCAGGTAGGGATTAACTTTGGCGCTCCGGGCAACCGCTATGCCGAGAACGGTACGTTGTGGCTGGAGTTTCCAAGTATTGGGGGACCGTCGCCGGATATTCCCGTTCGAGCCAAATATGAAGACCCTCGGTGGTTCCGCTATCACAACTCGCGTGTAAAAGGCAAGTACAACTGGATAGCCGCCTCGGGTGTAACAGGACTCAGGGAAGTCTCCATCCGCGTGTTCCTTCAACCAGGCAAAAATGTATCAAGAGTTGATGCCTTCGATAAGCACATTGGCCAAATTCCTACCTGGCAGGAAGAGCATATCAAGGGTGTTTTTGAACGGCCTCGACCTTATACTGTACGCTTGTACTTTGCTGAGATTGCCGAATGCGAGATTGGCCGGCGTCTCTTCAATGTCTCACTCCAGAACACACAGGTTTTAGAAAATTTTGATGTCGTAAAGGAAGCCGGCGGAACAAATCGACCCTTGGTAAAGGAATTCAAAGGAATTAGAATAAAAGATGATCTTAGAGTTACTCTCACTCCCGTGATGGACTTGGCCATCCCTAACGGGACTGCAGGGCAAGCCGGTCCCCTGCTTTGTGGAATTGAAATCACTGCCGAAGGTTGGTGAAGATCACACAGTATTCGTAGCCCGATGAAGTTCTCAGATTAATACCCTATTGCGCAACCGTCTTTACGAGAGTCGGAAGCACCAAAGTAACGTCTTGGATTTGATTTCCTCCATATTCCCTGATAGCCCCCGAACGTGCCTACTTCGGGCCTCACTTTATGCCCCATACGGACAAGTTTGAGTTTTACATTTTCCGAGATATGCCGTTCAAATCCTACTGAGCCTCCTCCAGCCATTTTAAGCCCCGTCGGTGTCGAACTTTCAAAATGCCGGACCCTCGGCTGTTCACCAGCCTGTTGAGGCGAATAACCAAAATCAATTATGTTCATCAGTATCTGCACATGCCCCTGTGGCTGAAAACTTCCTCCCATAACTCCGAATGAAAAAACCGGCTTTGGGTTCCCGCAAGCTCGCCCGCCGGCGGCCAGGGGCGGGGTCCCTCCGTCTTTGGTCAGGAACGCCGGTATGATGGTATGGAAAGGCCGTTTGTGAGGCTCCAATTTATTAAGGTGATTGGGATTGAGCGAGAATAGCTGCCCCCGGTTCTGAAGGCAGAATCCCATACCATCCGGTACAAAACGCGAACCCCACTGGTAGTAAATGCTCTGAATGAGCGAAACCATATTGCCATCTTTGTCCGCAGTTGTCAGATAAACGGTATCCGACGAACCTTTAAGCCTGCCAGGCTCGACTTGCTGAGCAGCTCGTTTGGGATTAATCAGCTTGACTCGTTCTTTGGCGTACTCCTTGGAGATGAGCTCTTTCAGCGGGACCTCGGCAAAATCCATGTCGGCGTAGTAAACAGCGCGGTCCTCGAAAGCCAGTTTTTTCGCTTCTATGAAAAGATGCAGATGCTCCGCTGAATTTGGTTTTATGGAGGCAATATCGAAATGTTCCAGTATGTTCAACATCTGCAGAGCCGCAATTCCCTGACCATTCGGCGGAAGTTCCCAGACGTCATAGCCGCGATAGTTGGTACTGACCGGGTCAACCCAGTTAGCAGTGTGGTCTCGAAAGTCGCGCATTGAAAACCGGCCGCCGTTGGCTTGGGAGAACTTGACGATTCTTTCGGCAATCCGGCCCTGGTAGAAAGCCTCTGCGCCGTCCCGAGCGATGGTCTCGAAAAATCGCGCCAACCTCGTATTCCTGAAGATATCCCCAAAACGCAAAGGTTTGCCGTTGGGCATAAAAGTCTTGGCCAGGGTAGGGTTTCTTATGGAACCAAACGACCAGGAGCGGGCAATGATTGGCGAAACGGGGAAACCTTCGCGGGCGTAAGATATAGGTGCTTCCAGAATCCTTGCCAGGTCAAACCGCCCCATTCTTTTCTGAAGTGCCGCCCATCCGCTTACACAACCGGGCACACTCCAGGATAGCGGGCTGTATAGAGGAATCTCTTTAAGCCCCAGTGCCAGCGCCTTATCCAGACCCCAATCGTATGGCGAACGGCCGCTTGCATTTAGACCGAGCAGTTTCTGCTCTTTTGTGTTCCAGACAATGGCAAAGAGGTCACCGCCAGGCCCGCACATCATTGGTTCGACCAGGCTCAACATTGCGCTGGCACAAACGGCCGCATCGACAGCATTGCCGCCGGCTTTGAGGATATCAACCCCGGCCATACTGGCCAAAGGCTGACTGGAGCAGACAATTCCATTTTGGCAGACGACCGTCGAACGGTTTTGGTTTCTATGTTGAAGTAAATCACGGTCAACAAAGACACCACCATCTGTTGCATCAGGACCATAATCTCCAGCGAATGATACATCGCTTCCAAGGAGCGCTGATGTGCCGGCACAACCAGCAAGTTTTAGAAATGAACGCCGTTTCATAGGCTTCTCCTCTTGTCTATATGCAGATACACACGCTTCTCCGTAAGTCCCGTAAGGGACGCCTTGCGGCGGAGTCCTTAGGACTTACAGGCGTGCAGAACTCTACGAGTCATAGAATGCCTCTGCGGCACCCAATTACCTAACAAGGCTGACGTATTGTACCTTAACGGCCGTACAAGTCAAGTGTGCCACGAGTCTTTCACTCCCCCCCTGTTAGAAGGGGTCTTCGACTTGTCAGTTCGCCTTGACCAGGAAATATAGGTTCAACGAGAAAACCTGTTTGAAAGAAATACCCAAAATGGTATAATACTTTAAGTTTTTTCTGAATAATGAGATTGGAGTTGAATATCGCAAGCAAGCAGTTTAAATGTGATGCCCCATATCGCTTCCACAGGACAATGCAAAGAATGGAGGACAACCATGAACTCATGGCTGAATCGTCGAAAATTTATTAAGAAGTCACTCTTAACTTCTGCCGGCAGCGCATTAGCACTGCAAGTGGGCGCAGGTGAGATAGTTGCCCAAGACACGGCAGGACAGCCTACCACCGCCAAGAGCCGGTCAACACTCAAGGTCAAGTTACCAAAGGGAAGAATTGGCAATCTTCGTGTCAGCCGCCTGTTGTTGGGCGGCAATCTACTCACCCACTTTACCCACAGCCGCGACCTGAAATACGTCTATAATCTGACAGCGCATTATAACACGGAGGAGAAAATACTTGATACTATGGCAGTCGCGGAAGCTCACGGGGTCGATACGCTCGTCATACATACTGCTCCCGGAATCATGAGCGTACTCAAGAAATACCGATACGAACGGGGCGGGAAGATGAAATGGATAATATGTCCTACAGCTCCGGTCGAGGCCCAATTGAAAGCCTATGGCGAACAGGTTCGGCAGCTTGCTGACGAAGGTGCCGATGCAATCTATCTATGGGGCGTCCAGGCAGATAGCCTTGTTTCTCAGGGCAAGGTGAACCTGATTGCAAAGGCTGTAGAAATCGCCAAGGATTACGGCATACCTTCAGGTGTCGGAGCCCACGACCTCAGGGTAATCATGGAGTGCGAGGAGAATCAAATCGACGCGGATTTTTATATCAAGACACTCCACCATCACAACTATCCCACCGCGCCAAAGCCAAATGAACTGACGAAAGCAGTTTCTGAGGTGCTAGGTTACTGGTGCAACAACCCTCAGAAGGTCATCAATTTCATGAAGGGGGTGGAGAAACCCTGGATCGCCTTCAAGGTCATGGCTGCAGGCGCCATACCACCGGCAGATGCCTTCCAGTACGCTTTTGAAAGTGGTGCCGACCATATCCTGGCGGGAATGTTTGATTTTGAAATCGCCGAGGACGTGCTAATTGCAAAAACGGCGATGACCAAGGTCAAGAGAACTCGCCCGTGGAAAAGCTAATGCTGGCCCCATTAGAAGTCCGCCAGGCGGACACCTTTCTAACGGGGCGAGCGAAAAAGGGTGAAATAGGGCGGCTGATTCAGGTACCGTGATGATGCATAACAGCTTGAATGAATTATCATTTTCTAATCTGAATTTTGGATTGACTCGTGACCGGCGGGTAAATTTTCATTTAAAAATCTTGTAAGTAATTCATAGAGGTGACGCCGTGTATTTTCGCCCTCTTTTATCGAGTGGGTGCGGTTCGGATACGACATCATTGTAAAATGTTTGTTATGCTTAATCAGCTCATTAACAAGGGCCTGGCAATTCTGATAGTGACAGTTATCATCGCCAGTACCATGGACGATAAGAAGATTCCCCTTGAGCTGGTGCGCATATGTTATTGGTGAACCGTTCTTATAACCTTCTTCATTGTCATCCGGCAGAGACATATATCGCTCCTGGTAAATTGTGTCATAAAACCGCTGGTTACTTATAAACGCAATTGCCATGGCGGTATGATAAAGGTCTGGATACCTGAAGATAGCGTTGAGACTCATAGAGCCGCCCCCGCTCCAGCCCCATATACCTATTCTGCCCGGGTCGATGTAAGGCCGACTTTTAATGATAGCTCGTGTTGCAGCGGCCTGGTCGGCAGAGGCAAGAATACCAATCCGGCGATAGATGCACTTACGCCACGCACGACCCCGGGGTGCGGGAGTGCCCCGGTTGTCAACGCTCATTACCAGATATCCCCGCTGGGCAAGCATGAGATGCCACAGATATTTTTCCTTTCCCCATCTATCCATCACCGTTTGACCGGCAGGCTCTCCATAGACATAGAAAAATAATGGGTATTGTTTTTCAGAGTCAAAATCGGGTGGTTTCATACACCAGCCGTCCAGCAGAACACCGTCGCCAATATCTATGCGAAAAAATTCAGTCGGATGTCTCTTAAGTTTGCTCAACTTAGCACGCAACTCGGAATTGTCGGCCAGTATCCTTATAGTCTTATGCTCCGGTAGCCGGACCAGCTCAATAACTGGTGGAGTATCGAATGATGAATATGTATGAAAAGCCCATTTCGAATCCGGCGATATCCGGTATTTATGGAAGCCATTCTGGCTTATCGGAGTTAATCTTTCGACCTTGCCGCTGCCGTCAAGAGGAGACCGATACAGATATCGCTGAGTCGGATTATGCGGCGAAGCGATATAGTACACCCAGCCGTCCTTTTCGTCGATGCTGTGAACAGTTATCACATCGAATTGGCCCGGCGTTAGAAGAGTTATCTTTTTACCGCATCGTGAAACCAGATACAGATGCCGCCAGCCGTCACGCTCACTTACCCAGGTAAAGCTGCTGCCGTCATCCATCCATTTCAGGTCGTCGCCAACGTCAACCCAGGCCTCGTCTTGTTCAGTTAGAACTGTCCTGACGAGACCTGTGTGAATATCACCGAACCATCCGGTACGAACCCGGCCAAGCATTACCTTGTTGGTATTTTGTAAACGGTTGAGCTGCTGAAGAACCACCTCTTTCGAGCTGGCGGCCCACTGCATCTTTGGAATGTAGTTATTGCGAGGATTACCGGGAACTTTGAACCATTGCGAATTGCCCCCATAAATACTCACCACCCCAACACGGCAGGCCGAGTTCGTTTGTCCCGCTTTAGGGTATTTGAAGGTGCTGATTTTAGGGTAAAGAGAGTCCGTATAGTTTATCAGATGGAAATCACGTGTTTTTTCTGTATCGAATTGCCAATAGGCAATTGATCTACTATCAGGACTCCAGCGAAAGCCGTCCCGCAGACGAAACTCTTCCTCATAAACCCAATCGGACGTGCCGTTGATAATGCTGTTTGAGCCGTTCTTTGTCAATTGTTTGATGCGATAGGTCTTAAGATACTGGACATACAGGTTTCTTTGGCAGACATAGGCGACGTAACGGCTGTCCGGTGAAAACTTCGCGAACATCAGCGTCGAAGGTTCGGCATCCCCACCGAGCTTGTGCAATTTACCCCCGCTCTTGCTTTCGCAATCCGCAGTCCACAGGATGCCTTGCGGCAGATGCCTTTCGGCAGAAAGCGCTGGGGTCAGATCGAGTACCCAGTAATCACCGCGGGTATTTTCCCGCCAGAGGCGCTTTGTGTTGGTGAATATAAGAAGTTTATTGCCGTCCGACGACCATGAGTAATCATTAATATCCAGCGGTTTTGATTCACCCGGAGGTATGAGGCTGTCTGCCGATGCTAATACTTCGCGAGCTCCACTATCGGGGTCATATCGAACAATATCTTTCCCGCTTTCAAGGGACTTTGAATCCCTGGCCGCCGGCGGGCGAGCTTCCAGGGTTGTGTATCCGGTACCGTCTTGGAGCCAGCGCGCAGGCCCAAATTTCTCGGTCTTGAACTCATCGGAGCTGAAAATCCTCTCTAAAGTAAGAAGGGATGGGTCTGATGTCTTTTCCGCCCAAACAGGCCCAGCCAGTACCACAAGCAAGATAGTGATGATATAAAATTCAATTAAAAAACTTTTGATTAACCCTCCGCGGCGGGTTAACATTTTGCTTTTGAAATAGACCATATTTTTTCTCGTATAAGTTTTTCCCCTTTTCCATATCAATACTTGTATAATCCATAGCAAATCCTCCCAAAATCAAGTTGTTGGATTATAAATATTTTTTTCGATTATGTCTATATGCATCCCGCCCACGCTCAACGTTAAAAACAACAAAACAACCACACACAATAACTTAACAATGGTCGTTCCATATCGGAGTGATGGTGAAGGCTGACTGTTAGCGGTAAATCTCCATAAAACGAGTTGCAATTGGACGGCCAAATCAGGTATTATTACGCTTAGAAAACCCAGTCCCCGACGGTGAGCGGGTATATGCCTATTTCGGCAACGTAGGCCTGTTTTGTTATGATATGGACGGTAACGAGTTGTGGTCCAAAAGGTGGGGAAGCTTCAAGATTCGCACTATATCAAAATTGTACCGGATTCAGGAATAGGCGTTTCTCAGGTGCTGACTTGTTGTCTGCGGCTGGAAAATGCAATATATGCCCCAATCAGGATACACTATTATGGATAAACAAAAGAAAATCAACATCGCCTTGACTTCATTGTTGACGCTATTTGTCAACGTAACAATCAATCCAATATATGCGACAGAGAAACTAACTCCGCTCAATATTACCCAGGTGAAGGTCGGCGGCGAGATTGGTCGTCGGATTGATATCACCATAAACAACAATGTGTTAGTGCTTGATGCAGACAGAGAGTTTCTTCTTCCGTTCCAACAAAGAAACCGTCAGGGCGGTTACATAGGTTTAGGCAAATTCATTGACAGTCTCGTCCGATTCGCTGCACATACAAACAATGAAAAGGTGCTCAATCTAAAGAAACATGTCGTTTATGAAACTATTAAGACTCAGGAAGAAGATGGATATGTCGGCATCTGCGTACCGGAAAGGCGAATGTGGCAACTGTGGGACATTCATGAAATGGCCTATATCGTATTGGGTTTGACTAACGACTATAAATATTTCGGAGAAAAATCCTCGCTTGAAGCCGCTAAGAAACTGGCAGACTATATAATCAGGCGTTGGTCTATTGAACCGAATCAAAAAACGAATGGCTGGATTTCAGTCTATGTCGCTACTACAGGTTTGGAAGAAGCGATGCTTGCTTTGTACGAGCAAACCAACGGTAAGCGATACCTGGATTTCTGCATAAATCACAGAAAATTGCCAGACTGGAATGCCGGGATAATTCAAGGGCGATGGGGAAATCTCGAAGGACACGCCTATTATCATCTGTGTCGCTGTCTTGCGCAATTACGGTTACACAAGATACAACCGGACCCAAGGTTAATGAACCAATCGCGGCAGACCTTCGACTTTTTGGTTAGACAAGATGGACTGCTGGTGCCGGGACTTTGCGGTTATCATGAATGTTGGCATAGCAATCAACAGGGGTTTTACAAATTAGGGGAGACCTGTGCCACGGCCTATCTGATTCGATGGCTGGATACCTTGCTTCAGATTGAAGGGAGATCTATTTATGGTGATGTAATGGAGCGAGCGATATACAATGGGCTGTTCGCTGCACAGTCTCCCGATGGCCGTCGCCTTAGATATTACTCACCTTTTGAGGGGCCGCGTGTGTATTTCAATGGCGACACTTATTGTTGTCCGTGCAATTTCAGGCGAATTATAGCTGAGCTGCCGGGAATGCTATACTACCGCTGGAACGAGGGCTTAGCGATAAATCTATATACCCGGTCTTCAGCCACCTTAAATCTCAAAAAGGGGCTCTCCCTTGAGGTGCATCAGACAACAGATTATCCAAACTCTGGAAACGTAGTTATTCACCTTAAGCCATCAAAGCCATCTCATTTTCCGCTGTATTTGCGGATTCCACGCTGGTGTGACAAAGCAAATATCACAATTAACGAAGAAACAGCCAAGACGACCGCCAGGGGCGGTTCTTTCTTTACGGTAAATCGGAAGTGGAAAGCCGGTGACCAGGTCAAGCTGCAAATGCCGATGTCCTGGCGGCTGATAAAAGGAAGAAAGAGTCAGGCAGGGCGTGTTGCTGTTATGCGTGGTCCTATGTTATTCTGCCTGAACCCTGAACGACAGGAAGATTTTGACCCCGAAATTATGAGGCTCATGTGGCTTGAACCATCTTCTCTAAAGCTATCCGGCAAAGACGATTCTATTCGACCCAATGGTTTAACCTGTCAGGCGCTATTCCGGCACCCCAATAACTACAACGCTGCAGGCAGAGCCGACATAAAACTGACCCTTACAGAATATGCCGACCCTGGCTGCAAGGCAACGTATTTTCTCGTCCCAAATCCGGAGGTGGATGTTTTAACGGATGACGAGCTGTGTGAATTTGGCATGTAGTTCTTAATAGGCTTTGAAAATACACGCAGAACAACTTCAGAATACTTGCTGCTTCAACTGCACCAAAAACAAGTCCCAGTTTCCGTTTTTCTCCGAACAGAAAAGTATTGATGCTCCGTACGGGGAAAACGATGGGTGTGGATGTATCGTAGCACCGCGGGGTCGATGCCCTTGTGTCAGCAACTTCGCTTCGCCGGTATCGCCATTTATCAAATAAAGCTCACCATCAAAGGTGTCGCCGACAGCCCAGTTGCCGTCAGGACTTCCGCCAACATGCCAGTACTTTTTTTGACTCAAAATATTTAGCGTTTTATCTTGCAGAGTAATATAAGCAATGCCGTATGGTTTCTTCATCATCTGCTCATTCCTGGGCCAGATAGTGAAGAGTGCCTTTTTAGGCCCCCACCAAACTTCGTGCGTTACCCATTCATCATAAGTTTCCTTATAGAAAGGCCCATTGTTTGAGCCATCCGCCCGGACACTCCACATTCTCTGCTGCGAATCTCCTCCGGTTTCCCAGCAATACATAATCAAGCCGGACATTGAAGGGTGAGCCTGACAATGTCCAACTCTAAAGTCCAAATCAATTATCTTTCTGAATCGTCCGGTATCAGCATTAAGAGCAAGTAAACCCCACGAGTCTTCATCATATTGCGCACCGAGATAGATATCTTTTCCATTGCTATCAACCGAAAGCGTTCCGCTGAGTTTGATCTTGCGAGGAAGGTCAGCTACTTTGCGCCTGAAGCGAGTGTTCTGCTTCTTGTCATTCAGATTCAGAATTGCATCAATGTCAAGATCCCATATTGTGTTATCCGATACATAGAACATGCCGGGCTTAGTTCGATTAAGAAACGCATTACCGGGGCCCTGGTCGTTAGTGAGTTGAGTAATTGCTCCTGTATCTACCGAAAGTGCAAAATATTGGTTTGTTCCGGCCCGGTCGGACATGAAAACTATATGACGGCCATCCGCCGTCCAATTGGGATGTGTCTGGTAGATTTTATTGTCTTTTGCCGGCGAGGTAGTGAGCATAGAAATTTCGAGACCTGTAACCGAGTCTTTATAGGTCATCCTTTCGGATGGGAATCTTCGCCCTGCATAATATGTGCCTTGAGATGATTGATAACAATTTGCATTGATAGCGAACACCAAGACAAGAAATGCTGAGAGCCAATTTGTTATGGACTTTTCTTTTTTATGCACAATCATCTACATCGCTCAAATGACCCATCCATATTCCTTATAGAATTTTCGCGAATCTGAAGATGCCAGGAAATCCATAAACTGCTTCGCGGCCTGGGGTTCCTTACTGAAAGACAACAGCCCAACACCTGTTCCCCTGAGCACCTGCTGTTCTTTTGGCATTTCAATGACCTCTATTCTTTCCGGCTCCAGATGTTTAAAAGCCGTCCAGGCGAATGCAGCGTCAATTTCATTGGTCGCCACCGCTTCAACGATAGCGATGCAGCCGTTGGCGTAATAACAAATGTTTTTTCGAATCTTATCCAAAAGATTCAATCGTCCGCTGATATCTTCCCACAATCCTTTCAGGCAATCTATGACCGACACACCCACGCGCACACCCGGCTTAGTTATATCTTCGACGCTACGTATATTCTTTGGGTTGCCTACAGGCACAATAATAGCCGAGGTGCGGTATGCTATTGTACGACGCTGCCCCCTTTGCACAATTCCTCGTACTTCCCCGTCATCAAGCAGATACTCGGCTCCAGCTATGGCAAGGTCGTGTATGCCGGCATCGGCAATTTCCAACAGAAAATCGTCACCGCCGGTCTCTCCGGTAGCTTCTTCAGCCACAGGGTTGGCACAATGGCGGCTACATACGTCGATTATTACAGAGATACCCGTCTGCTCCTCAAATAATTTGGCAGCTTTTTCCAGGGGCGCTGCGCATGCCCTGGCACTGAAAATACGCACAGTACTATTATCAGATTTCTGATTCATTGTTTGTTTCTCCATGTTCAAGTGAACTTACTGTTTTTTGTTCTATTCCCGATGTATCGGGATTATCAAGATTAGGTTGTCCTGATTTTGCCGAAGTCATAAACATTTTTATTGCTGTTATTACCAGGACAGCCGCGAATAATTTCCTCAATATATGGTTCGGAATCCGAAAGGCCAATTCAGTCCCAACTAATACTCCAACCAGAGCACCGCATATAATCAGTCCGACAATCACGGTATTAATCTCGATTTCCGGATTCTTCCAGTATCGCAACGCACCTAACAGTGCCATTGGGACCATCACTGCCAGGGCCATCCCCTGGGCGCTTTTCTGCCCAAAGTCGAAAAGCAGCGCAAGTGTGGGGATCATTATAATCCCGCTGCCTAATCCCAGAGTACCGCTAAGGACGCCTGCACAGATACCCAACACGATAAAAACCCACCACGGATTGGATAATTGTCCTATCATAATTAATCTCCAAAGTATTTCATAGTATAAACTACGGCAGCCCCAAATTCACTTTTATTCCGGTGGCTCGGTACTATAGTTATACTTCTTGAAAATTCCCTGGCCCTGTTCAGAAGTAACGAAATCTACGAACTTCTCTGCCAGCTCTTTATGTTTGGTGAATTTCAGCACACCTATATCGACAGTGGAAATCACATTTTTCTCAAGAGCGATAGGTATTGCGTCTCCGTATTTACTGTAGTATCGCGCCATTGCGTCCCAAACGATAACAGCATCGAGGGCTTTCGCCTGTATCTGCAAGCCCAGCTCATTGACGGTAAGGGACTGAAATACCAGATTTCCCTCGATGTCTTTGAAGGTGATGTTGTTCTTTGCGAGTATTTGTTTGGATGTTCTGCCGATAGCACAGACGTCTGGGTCACCAAGACCCAACTTTATACCAGGCTTGAGGAGGTCTTTTAACCCGAAGATTTTTTTTGGATTACCCTTCTGTACGAGGATGGTCGGGACCCAGTAGCAAACCGAGCGCCGGGAAAGAATCATATCTTCCCGGGCGGCTTGTTCAACATAGTGTTTGTCGCCGGGCATATAGAGATCGCCCCGGCGTACAAGTTTTATCTTTGACAAGAGCACCTCGCTGCCGGCATAATCCGGAGCAATCTTGATCCCATACTTATGCTCAAAAATCTCGACCAGTTCATCCGCCGGCGGACGGATGCCGGCACCACAGTATAACAGCAGCTCTTTTTCAGACTCTTTACTGTCACAGCCAATGAACAGAACGGCTGTGATAATTGCTGCTGCTAATATTACTCGTTTCATGTTTTTCCCTATTTACCTGATAAAAGCAATGTCCCAATCTTTCCAGACCGGCTCGAAGCCCTGCTGTTTTATCATAGCAGCTACCTGAGCCGGACTGCGAATATCATCGATTTCAAATTGCTCAATCGCTCCACTGTACCCCGAATACCCGCCTGGATTGGTTTTGCTGCCGGCACTTAACTTTGTTATTCCAAGTTTGACCAAATGGTCCCGCAGTTCGGCCCGCTCACGAGTCGATAGTACCAGCCCCGCATCGGCAAAACACAATCGCAGCGCCGTAATCATTTGCACGAGATTCTTATCGCTAAGCAAATGTCTGAACTGGGAACATCCAATCTCATAGGCAGGTCGAAGCCTCGGAAAAGAAAACGAAACATGAGATTGCCAGTAGCGTTTGATTAAATAATGAGCGTGCTCGGCAAGAGCCAGCGTCTCAATCCGCCAGTCGGTTAGCCCTAAAAGGACACCTAAGCCAACCTCACGCATACCTGCGGCAGCAATATGATCAGGAGTATCCAATCTGTTATCGAAGTCGGACTTTGGACCAGAGGGGTGATAATATGTGTAAGCTTCGCAGTTGTATGTTTCCTGATAAAGTGTTACACCTTCGATACCTGCCTCAAAGAGTTTGGCATATTCGGCACTGCTCATCTGATAAACTTCTATCGAGATTGAGGCGAATTTGTCCCTTAGCTTTCTCGCAAGCTCGACAAGGTAATCAACGCTGACGAACTGTCTGTCTTCGCTGCTGACAAGCAGTATGTCCCTGAAGCCCTCGGAGGCGATAATATTCGCCTCTTCAACGGCCTGGTCAATAGTTAGTCTCGTCCGCTCAAATTTGTTTTCCTTGTTGAACCCGCAGTAGCGACAACTGTTTGTACAGTAGTTGGATAGATACAGCGGCGCATAAAGTCTGATTGTCCGACCGAATCTTTGAACGGTAAGCTGATGTGCCAATTGGGCCATTTCCTCAAGATAATTTTCAGCAGCCGGCGAGATAAGTGTTAAGAGCTTTTCAAAATTGTAAGAGCCCGCCGGTTCTGACAAGGCCATTTCAACATCATCCGGATGGATATTCTCCAGCCGTTGGTGCCAACGTCTTCCATCACCATCGAGGCCTTTTTCGGCCAGGATCGTTCTTATATCTGCGCTGGTATATTTTCCTGTGCCTAACATTTCTATTGCTCTCTTAGAAAACCCGTCAGTGGGCTGGAAGCACTTGCTCTTTTGCTCACAGCAGATAGGCCGGATTCATAAGCCATCCGCCCGGCCTCAACCGCCAACTTAAACGCCGTCGCCATTTCAGCCGGTTCAGCCGCTGTGGCAATTGCCGTATTAACTAAAACCGCATCGGCGCCCATTTCCATTGCATCTGCGGCATGGGACGGCAGCCCCAACCCCGCATCAACTACCACGGGGACATTGGCCTGCTCGATTATAATCTCAAGAGCCGCACGGGTCTTGAGCCCCTGGTTTGAGCCGATAGGGCTTGCAAGCGGCATCACCGTTGCAGTCCCCACGTCTTCAAGTTTCTTTGCCAAAATCGGGTCTGCATTGATATACGGCAGAACAACAAAATCATCTTTCACTAAAATCTCAGCGGCCCTTAACGTCTCCACAGGATCCGGCAGTAAATAATATGGATCCGGCGTAACCTCCAGTTTAAGCCAGTTAATGCCGGTTGCCGCTCGTGCCAGCTTTGCAAGACGGATGGCCTCATCGGCGCTACGTGCACCGGAGGTATTTGGAAGCAGTAGATATTTACTACGGTCAATTGCGCTTAGCATATCGTCATCTTCATTTTCAATATCGACTCTGCGAAGCGCAACGGTAACAATTTCCGTGCCCGACTTTTCGATAGCTTCGGCCATAAGCTCAGACGATGCGAACTTGCCCGTTCCTATAAGCAGCCGGGAATTAAACTCTCTTCCTGCGATAATTAGATTATCCATACAGTTACCCCCCTCCTACAAACCGAACTAATTCGAAACTTTGGCCGCTGGATAACTGTGTTTGTGAAAAGTTCTGTCTCTCGATGATTTTGCCATCAATTTCAGCTACTACCGTTGCCTGGTTAATATCCATCTGCTCCAACAATTCAGTCAGCGTTTGCGGTATTCCGGCAGGAAATTGTTTCTCAACACCGTTTATCTTCAGCACTTCCATTCTTAAAATTTATGCCCCAGTGTACTCACCCTCTGAATCAAACTTGTCTGACGACAGTCAAGATTAACGATTACTTTGTTTCTCATTCTTTGTAAGTAACTCATTGAGCGAGCCTGAGCGGAAACCCTGCAAGTCAACGGTTATGTATTTGAAGCCGAGGGATTTTAGTTTCTCGATTATCTTATAACGTTCCGGCTCTGTGGTAACCTTCTCCATATCCTCCGGCTGTACTTCGATTCGAGCAATCGTATCGTGATGACGCACGCGAAATTCAACAAAGCCTAATTTTCTTAAGAAATCTTCGGCTTCTTCAACTTGCTTTAACCGTTGTTCTGTAACTTCCAGGCCGTAGATGACTCTGGAAGCAAGGCATGGTGAAGCAGGTATATCCGCTGTGGGCAAATTGAGTTTTCTGCTCATATCGCGGATGTCGTCTTTGGTCATTCGGGCTTCCATCAGCGGGGACTGGACACCATAGATTTTGGCTGCTTTATTGCCGGGTCTGAAATCATCCATATCGTCGAAGTTGCAGCCGCAAACAACATTGTCTAACCCCTTCTCCTTAGCGATGTTTTGCAGGACCGTGTAGAGATGTGATTTGCAGTGGAAACAGCGGTCAGGATTATTTGCGGAGTACTTGGTGTCGAAAACTTCTTGTACTTCAACCTCCTCAACGCGGGCCCCTATTATTTCGGCACATTCAATAGCTCGGTTGTATTGCGATTTGCCTAAGGATGAGCTGATGCCGATACATGCCAGCACGTTTTCAGGGCCAAGAGTATCAACAGCCGCTTTTAAGAGGAAAGTGCTGTCAACACCGCCGGAATATGCAACAACCACCTTGTGCAATTTTTTGAGGATTTGTTGAAGCAAATTGTATTTAACTTGTAAAGTCATAAAATCAACTACCCCTGCTTGTGGCTGGCAGGGGCTACAAAAGGTGATAGTTTGCGGAGCTGGTTTACGATTTGCGGCGTTTTTTCGATTGTGTAATCGACTTCTTCCTCTGTGTTGTATCGGCTTAAGCTGAACCGAATTGAGCCGTGAGCGGCGGTGAAAGGTACGCCCATCGCCCGCAAAACATGACTTGGCTCTAATGAACCGGAAGTGCATGCTGAGCCGCTGCTGGCGCAAATGCCGTATTTATCTAACATAAGCAGAATCGCTTCGCCTTCGATATACTCGAAGCTGATATTAGTCGTATTGGGCAGGCGATTTTCTTTATCGCCGTTGAGCCGGGAATCCGGGCACTTTTCCAGTATTGCCTTCTCAAGTTTGTCACGTAGGTATTTAACTTTGCTGTTCTCCTGCTCGATAACCTTAGCCGCTAATTCGCACGCTTTACCAAGGCCGACTATTCCCGGCACATTTTCCGTACCAGCCCTGCGTCCTGCTTCCTGATGGCCGCCTAACATAAACGGCGACAGCCGAGTCCCCTTGCGGACATACAAAACGCCTACGCCCTTCGGTCCATGCAGCTTATGACCGGAGAGACTAAGCAAATCGATATTGCTTTTCGAGAGGTTCAGCGGTATCTTGCCGACCGCCTGCACTGCATCGGTGTGAAATATCACCCCTCTATCGGTAACTAATTCGGCGATTTTATCAATCGGGAACATTACGCCGGTCTCATTGTTTGCATACATTATCGTAACCAGGGCGGTATCATCGTCGATTTGTTCGGCCAACTGCGCCAAGTCAAGTCGGCCTTGTTTATCCACTGCCAGCTCAACAACGGTATAGCCTTGATTTTCAAATTCGCGGCAAACCGTCAGCACAGCCGGATGCTCAACCCTGGTAGTTATGATTTTGCGTCTGTGCGGCAGCGCAGCCAACGTGCCTTTGATAGCGGTGTTGTCACTTTCGGTGCCGCCGCTGGTAAATATAATCTCGCTCGGCTCACAACCAAGCAGGCTGGCCACCTGCTCGCGTGCCTGACGGATTCTTCGGCCCATCTGTCCGCCAAACGTGTGCATACTCGAAGGATTGCCGTAAAGCTCACAGAACAACGGCCTCATTTCTTCGAGCACCTGTTCAGCTACTTTTGTCGTGGCGTTGTTGTCGAAATATATAGTTCTCATTGGTTATTCCCTATGATTGTGGGGCTGCTGTGCAGATTCTTTGTCTTCTTCGACGAAAAGCTCTTCGGAGATGAATTCCCTGAGTTTGGCTTCGACCACATCCTTCATCGTAAGCTCGGCCAGTCTGCACTGTGCGCACATTCCTCTGAATGCGACGACGACTTTATTTCCTTCAACATCTATTAGCTCTATATTTCCACCGTGCGCCCGCAGGGCCGGCCTGATTTGCTCGTTTATTGTCTGCTGGATTAACTGTATCTTTTGGATGTTGGTGAGCTTACCGGCTCGTCGAGCTACAGTTACAGGGGCCTGTTTTATTTCATCCGGTTGTATCTTCTCTATCATCTTTTCGATTTCTGCTTGGCATCCCCCACAGCCGCCCCCTGCCTTGCAGTAATTCGTAACCTCTTCGACCGTTGTCAGATTGTTCTCGCGTATTACTCTTTC
>CAYTND010000010.1:0-17562 GCA_964438965.1 uncultured Pirellulales bacterium | reverse complement strand
TAGAACCGGGTGCCTTTTGGTCCGGCTTGATTGACGACGTCCGTATCTACAGCCGGGCAGTTATACCCTAAGAAATCGAGGCTTTGGCACAATAGGCCAACTTAGAAAGAAGCAAAACACCCAGGATAACCACACACCATTACATTTACCCAAAGGGCTGGTAGTTTGAGACACTGTTGGACGGTCGAGCTTGGTGTCGTGGGCTAAGTACACTACTCCCACAGCCCCACGGCCCAGCTCCCGCTCGATGCGGAACGGACCAATCTACCTGCCCGGCCCTAACACCGAACTATCGAAGGAGGCCGTCGGACCGGGTTCCTTCTTATCCGGCTGCTTATCATTTTTCGCTTCAGCGTCGCTCATCAGCATCCCACTTTCAAATGATACAATACCCGAAAATCTTTAACCCATCAAGTTAAAAACTGCCCGGGATGTTCCCCTTGACGCAATACGATACTGATAAGTCTGCCCCTGTCCGGCGGATACGATATACGAGATGAAATCGACAATCAAAATTCGGCAGTCGAAATTCGAAAATCTCCTACCTTGGGTCTGGAACGGGGTGTAAGGCAACGATTTTCACTCTATCGCTGGGAGAGTTGACCTGGCTTCTGTCGAGTATGGCTATAACTCTTTTTTGCGGGCCATCGACGCCGATGCGAACGAGAATGTAAGCGGTAAAAACATCACTTCGTACAGTTACAAGATTATAGCAAAGCAGCAAAAAAAACTAAACTGGCGTGCTGGATACTCATTCTATCGCAATTTTTCAACTACGACAAAAAAGTATCAACAGTATGGTACCAGGAATTAACAATCGTCAATCACTTGGTAACCTGGAACTTACTGGGGGACGTTTACCTATAGTGAGCAACATAATAGTCGAGAACCCTTCTAATCATTGTTTGGTAATGGCTACGTTGCTTCTTTGCATATTTCTTAAAAAAATCAACACTGGCTTTACTCAGGGTGATCGTCACTTTGACATTTTCTTGTTTTAAAGCAAGCTTATCCGGCGGTGGAAGAAAATCATCGATAACTTCCAGCGCAATAGGTTCATCAGTATATTCTATTCTTTTTTTCATATATCACCTTTCCTTTTCTCCAGTATCCGGCACCAATAATTCTAATGACATTACTTCTATAAGTAAACCGAACGGTAAGGATTCCTTCATCAACTCGTCCAACACAGTAATATCTCTGCTCTTTTTTACTATGCTTTAGATCCCTTGCGATTGTACGATTTGGGTCCCAAAAGGCACGTTGAGCCAATGAAAATGAAACATTATGTTTCTTCCGATTCAGTTTATCTTTACGCAAATCCCATTCAAAGTGAACCTTTGCCATACAGCATTATCCTTTAATGTATATTATACCATATAATCGTACTTATTGCAATATGGCACATAAAAAATTTTCAACCATGGGCAGGTAAAATCCCTCAGCTGCGCCTCAGGATGAAAGCGAGGGCTAACTCTGTATGCTATTTATCGTGGGTCTGGAACGGGGTGTAAGGCAACGATTTTCACTCTATCGCTGGGAGAGTTGACCTGGCTTCTGTCGAGTATGGCTATAACTCTTTTTTGCGGGCCATCGACGCCGATGCGAACGAGAATGTAAGCGGTAAAAACATCACTTCGCACGGTAACAAGATTGCTAATCCGCGAGAAAATCACGTCCCGCTCTTCAAAATCACTAACTGCACCATCGCTCGGTGTAAGGTCGGGAAATCGGTCTAAATCGACAGAACTATACAAAGGGTCATAAGCGTAATAGCCCATCAGTGGAACCTGCGTCAACTCGCCGATACTTTCAAAACCTCCTGCTATTGTATCCCGATACGTAACGATTTCCTGGGCGATTGCAGGGGCCATCCACGGTAGTTGTGCCATCACAAACCACGGGGCGGTATTGATGTTTATCCGGCCCTTTATTCTCGTTTCATACTCTCCCCGGCCATGGGATGCCGGGTCGATGACTGCCAGATACTGAAAAATATTCGCAAATGCCGGGTTCCGCAAATCAAGCCGGACGTCTTCTTCGCCTGGCTCTGTCGCAAGTCGCATACCAATCATATCGCAGGGGTCGGCACTCGGTCCCACTTTAAGGACCCTTGCTATATCACCAACCGTAACAAAAGGGCCCACAGAATTTTCAAGATTGTAGTTCCTTCGCCCTGCGCTTACTCTATTCATTCCACCCAATGTCTCAACAGAAGACTGCAAATCCTGATACACGACGTTCCAATTGTTGTCAGGCCTGCAGTAAGACTGCCTCGTCCCTTTAATGGTATCCCAGTTAAACCATTCATCTTTGGTTTGCTGTTTATCAAGATAAATGTCTTCAGCCGATGTCGTCCTCAGAAGATAAATGTCATATCTTTCATTTAAAGCATACGTCGGCGGGTCCGTATCCAAAGAAAGATATGTCGCTAATATCAGGTTAGGGTCTTCTTTGCCCCTGCCCGTTCGCATCAAGCCCGTAACACCAAACCCGCTCGAAGCGGTAGAGCCGTTGGTTACAACAAATCGGCTGCCGTTCGCTATACCGTAGCCGGCCAGATTTATTGCGTTCACGACCTGTCCATTTTGCCGGCGAAGCTCCAGCCGGAAGTTACCTAACAGAATATCTATATCGAACGGATTATAAAGCTCAATCGCAAACTCATTATTCGTCGAATTATTTGCATCCGCCTCGCTGATACTGAAAGCTATCTCACTTATAAAGGGCTGGGCCTCGAAGCCGTAATACGTCGTCTGGCCGACCGGCAAATAAGTTACCTCTGTATCATAATCACGATGGTCAACTATATTAACCGCTAATTGAGCAGCTAACCCGGCCGTGTCCACAACCATAAAGTTAGGGTCGGCATCCAAAAGCCCCGCATTTATCGCCTCATACAGCAAACTTTCATCTGCTATATTGACATTAATCATCTTTCCATTATTCAGGTTTGATCCGGCCGGATTGATAATGCGGTCCATATTGTAGGTCGTGGCAATATGCCGATACGCATAATAATTTGGGTCAACACCGCCGTCATCATAGGCCCTCTTGAACCATGAATCTAACGGATTCCCGCCGGATGTTACAGGGGTGGACAAAGTATTATTTCTGAACTCAACCCCCCAATTTTCAAGCCGTGTGTCTATACCGGCGTGATTCAACAGGAACCTGTAGCGAAGCTCAAGCTCATCAGAAATATCAAAAGGTGTATAAGCCCCGATTGGCTCGCCGTAGCTCCAGATAACATTCTGCTCGTACTTACGCAAATCCAGCGGGTCAACACCAACACCGTTATTTGCTCGCAGCAAGAGCAAATATGTCTCTTCTGCCGACCCGGCCGGCGTACCCCCTCGGCTGGCCAGGGCCATAAGATTTATCTGCATCTGGCTTGAGCCGTTGATGTCGAATATAGATGCGTTAGGATCGGTCGGGTCAAACTTATAAGCCGTATTGACGTTTAATATTGCCCCGTTGTCAATAATTCTAATGGCTGCATAAATTGGTCTGCCTTTGTCGGAGGTTATATCAGCAAGTTTAATCCACTTTGAATCGCCTACACCATCACCGTCGGCATCGGCATTAGCAACCAGATTTTCGAAATCGGTTATCGCGCCATACTCACCTACAACCTTTACCTCTATGTTGCTGTTATAGCCGGTCAAATATCCTGTAACATCACTTATCTGCCGCCAGTAATAATAGCTGCCCGATTTATTAGGCTCAAGACTCGCTAACCATTTATCTTCCGGGCCTGGGTAGTCCTGATATTCGGCCCCTGCGCCGGGGACGTCTAAAGCTAATTGCTGTGATATCTTTGCGATGACTGTTTCGACCGCAAAGTCCAGTTCTTTGTTTTCCGATATTGCCGACGTTCCTATCTTGTCAATACGGGTAGTCATAACAAACAGCACGCCTATGATGGCCAGCAGGCTGGTCAGTACCACCGCCAGGATAAGGGCCGAACCGCCGGAAAACGGGACACGACGAATTTTCCTACCGCTCCTGTTAGACCATATGTCATTCCCGCGCAAGCCTGTCCTCGACCCCGATAGGGGACGGAAATCCACTGTGTCATTATTTTTCTGGATTCCTGTTTTCACAGGAATGACATTTTTTTTGTTTATCATTTTCATTCTTGTCAAATTACTTGTCTAAATAAACAATGTGGGTAAAAGTCATGCCTTTTTTAATAATGCCTTTGGAATCATATAACGTAAAAGTGAACTTAAGCGCCCGTCCAAGCCCCGGAATATTGTTAAAATGCGCCTCATCTACCTGTGTTCTCGGATAATTAATGGTATTCATATTTACGAGTCCGTTAGGCGGATAGGGATACAGCACTCCGGGGACACGGTTTGGCTCAGTTAAGAAGAAATGCGTATCTGCCAAATCTCCATCGCCATCGGGGTCAACCTCCGGTATCCATCGCTGCTGGGCATCATACCAGCCCTGAATTTTGAACTCGCCCACGCCCTCGCACAAAAGCATATGAATTGAATTCGCGTCCGCCGGTTCGACCGCCACTCCCCTGCTTGCCTCGCTGACACTACTGGTGCCAACCTGAATATCGCTCATGGCAGCGAGCATATCCATCTTGTTGTCCCACGTAATGTTCTTCCAGCCCTCTAAAGATATCTTGTCGTACTCGTACCGGTTGTTCCACACGTACCATTGTGCATCACTGAAGCTGTTGGGGTCCGGAAAATCAGCAAGGCTCGGGTCAGCCGTTAATATATGCAGGCTTCTCGCAAGCACTCGCTTGGTTCTGTCCTGGGCCTGTGCTTTGAAATTGCCCCTCTTAGCAAGCATATAACAGATTCTTGCAGTATTACCGCGAATAATGGGGTTAGCACCATAAGATTGAAAATCACCATCAGCAAAAAAGATTATCCGGTCAAATCTTTCATATGAGCGGGGGTCGTTCGGGTTAGTGTTAGGCTTTTGCGCCGCTACCCACACTACGAAAATTTCCCCGTCCTTCCGAAGGCCTTTGAGGTCGGTGTTGAACTGATTGGTAATGACCCGCAGCTTCTGCATAATTTCAGCGTTTGCGATTGTGGTGCGATGAGCTCCAATGCTGACTTCGAAAATCACGCTCGCAAACGACATAACTACAGCCAGAATCCCGATAGCTACCAGAAGCTCAATTAACGTAAAGGCTTTATTGGTTCGTAGTTTGTAGTTCATTGTTCATTGATTTATAGATCGCTTTAAACCGCTTAACATCTTTGATAAATCGGTTAGCTCACTTTTCAAATCTACAAATTTCCCATCATCTATATAACGTTGTTTAACTGATATTTGTAGTAGCGTAACGCACTCAAAAAGTGAACCTCTTGCCATATATTGTAAACATCGAGATTTTCAAAATTAAATCCCATTGCATTTTCCTTCTATGAACAATGAACAACGAACTAAAAACTCTGTGGTTAGAATCTGATTACTTTCTGATATATCGCTATACAGGGATATCTTCCGCCGCCGAGAGGTGGTGGAACCACCCACACCGAATCGCTCAGCCCGCCCTGCCAAACCCTGTCGAGCACGATTATGTTAGGAGCATCAGCATCACGCTTCAGGACTCTATAAAGCCGGCCCGTCTGGTTATCCGCTATGGTACGGCCGCCACTGATAAACGTTTCCTCCCCAGGCACATTTATCGTGAGCTTATTTTCGTTACCAGCCCCGGGAACAGTTGAAACGCCAACTTCAACGGGAACAGGCCTTTGGGCACCGCCCGGATACGTGCTTCTGTTACCAACTTTTCTGCTGATAAAAACCGTTACCTGCACAAGGCGGTTAGCTGGATTAGAATCCACTTTCCTGCACAACGCAGACCAGTAATACTGCTTCCGGGCCAAGCTCTTTGTCGAAGGATATGCAAACTCATCAACGGCGATGGGATTTAACACTTCGAATGGTGTCATCTGGTCAACCACTAAATTCGGGTTAGTCAGGCTAACACCGTACAACCTGATTTTTGCGAAAGCCTCGTCGGCTGCTATCACCGCGATGGTTCGCTCCGTGGCAATGGTGGCAAAATGAATACCGGTGAGAAATGTGCCAGATATGAAAATCATCCCAATGGCGAGCGTGCCGACGGCTAACAAAACCTCGGTAAGAGAAAAACCAGAATTTTTTAGTTCATTGTTCATTGGCCAACTTGTTTTTCAATTCGCCGAGATTATCGTTCCCGTGTATGGGTTTATATAGTTCAGTTCCAGGCTATTTAAATAATTGAACCTTCCAGTTGCGTTTAATTTGTCAAACTGAGTTTTATCATAGATAATAAACCTGTTCCGGCCCAATTCCGCCCCCAAGCCAAGCTCAGCATAATCATCCTGAACGAACATACCCACCCCATAATTTGCTATATTATCAGGGGAATTGAAGATACTATCCATCGAGACTTTATTGGGGGTCCCATTATTGGGCTGGTAAATTCCATCTCTGTTTCTCACGCGAACATCGCGCATTATCAGCTTGCCGCTCGGCGAGAAAACAATCGAAAAACTGGACGTATCTGTAATGAATCTATTCTTTTGGTCCGGCCCGAAATTCTGCGGATTCGCATCATCAAGGTAGGCCACCTTAAGCGGCTCATCGAGGAGGTCTTCGGCATCGGTCCAATGTGTACCGTGGTTGATTCTGACCATCAAGTCCATTACTCCCACACTCTCAGGCAGCTTTACTGGCTTGAGACCTTCAACCGCCCGAAAACCAGGGTTCAAACCTGTTCTTTCAAAATCGTGCACTATGAAAAGCATATATTGGTTGCCGGCCAAGTCCTGCTGGAACCGAATGCCGGCGTAGCGCTGTTCCTTCGCAGCGATAGCACGGGCGGCGGACAAAGCTGCGCTTATCATACTTTTTCCGCCGCTCCGAGACTCGAACGAGTTGAGAAACGCACGGACAGCCGGCAGTCCTAAACCGACAAGCAGCGATATGGTTGCGATAACAACCACCATCTCCGTCAACGTAAGACCGGGTTTAGTTTGTAGTTTATGGTTCATAGCAGTGTCGATAAAACTATTTTTAACCTGCGTCTGTCTTCTGTCATCTGTTACTTATATCATCGGTAGTGCCGAAAGTTTTGTCCGGCCCAGCCGATATTATCTCCGGGAAATTGTCACCGGGGACATATCTATAATCCAGCACCGTTCCCCACGGGTCATATATCTCCGCCGGCGTGTCAGCAGCTCCGTATTCGTTCTTTAGCAGGGAATCGGCGATTTTTCCCAATATCTTCCGAGACTCCGGTATCAAGTGAAGCTCTTTGTAAAGATATTCCGAATTTACGGGCACATTTGAAAAATTCTTGTCAGGCTGTTCTGGAAATTTGCCTGTGTATTCGCGATATTCCTGCAGTGCGGATTCCAGCAGTGCACAAGTACATTCGAGACACCTTTCTTTGGATTGATTATCGATACGAGTGGCGATGCCAATTACCATTGAAGCCAGCAGCGCGATTATAGCCACCACAACTAATATCTCGACAAGAGTTACGCCATGCTTGTATTTGTAACTTTTCATAGCTTTAGCTTACTCAATCGGGTGTGGATGGGGGGCTTAATTTTCAAAGTTGCGAATGTCATCACCTGTCCCGTAAAGACCATCCGCCCCCGCTGAAATCAATATGTAAGAATCAGGTCTGTAAGGCCAGGGTCTGGCGCTTATCTTTGGGTCTCTAATATAATCATAAAAATACTGATACGGACCGCCAGGCCTGGTTAAGGGATGCTCTTTGTAGTCCGCCTGCTGTTTTACCTGAACAATAGCGTCGTTATCCGGAGCATTGTAAATTTCACGTATTGTTCTGCCAGAAGTGTTTGCCCTGTAATAAAGAATTGGCGCCCCCGCCCTGACCGTTTTGCCGTTGGCCAACGTTACTTTCTTTGCACCAAATACATCGCAAAGGACAAAAGTATTCCCTGCCAAAGGCGCGGTATTATTAAAGATATCACCTAATCTAAAAGCATTGGCGGTCGCAAGCTCCAGGTAAGGACCTCTTCTCTGGTCGAAGAAAACGGGATTGCCAACATCGTATATGAACACTCCAATGTCATTACGCCCATTAGACCTGAAATCTGATTTCGGATGGAATCCTAACAGGTCCCAGCCTAAAAGGGCTTCGGTGAGCTTCTGTGTACCACAGTAATCACTGCCTAATGCCCAGTAAGACCCTGGGTAGTCACCATAATCGTTCTTAAAGGTCGTCAGAGCCAGACTGATTGTTGTAAACTGAGCCTTTTGTTTTGTTTCTTTTGCGGTTCTGCGCACCATACTTAAAGCCGGGATAAGCATCCCAACCATCAGCGCAATTATCCCAAGAGCCGCTAACAACTCAACAATTGTAAATCCCGTTCTTTTTCGCCTCACAGTTATTCCCTCTTTTATATTTCTATGAAACTAATCAAAAACACAATAATATTCCGGCGCCCTTTTTGTCATTCTGAGCGCTACAAGCCTTCATTCCCAAGCAAAGTTACAGAACCTCCACACAACTCAAAACTAAACACTCAACCTTCCACCTCCCCGAAGCCATTATTCTCTGTATTTCCACTCGAAATTGCATATATCGTCAGCAGTGCCGTACTCACCATCAAATCCCGCAGAGAGCAGTATGTAAGAGTCAGTCCGGTAAGGTCGGCGCACAGTGGTAATCTGATTGTTCCTTGTATTTCTGTAGAACCTTGCAGGGTTTGCAAAACTATGTGTGGTGGCCTTAGATGCATCTTCCCATGGTTTACCGAGATTAACCAAAGCGTGATTGTCCCAGTAATTGTAGATATTACCCCTGCTGTCCTGAGGTGTTGGCGCCGAGTTAGGGTCATGCAAGCTATTCGATGTATCTGCCTTGTAGTAAAGTATGGGCATACCTGTCTTTTTTCCGGTCCTCATGTCACGTGTATATACGTCACATAAAACGAAAACATTCTCATTAAAAGGAGCTGTATTGCCTGGACCGTATATATCTGCACCTAATCTGTACGCGTTGGCATTTTCGAACTGCAGAAGTGTTCCCATTCTGGCTTTTAAATTATTTTGAGTAGGCAGGTATATGTTTCTTGTGCCTGTTGCATCCAGACCATCTGCCCTGAAGACCGAATCCGGGTGAAAGCCCAATAAATCCCGTCCCATCATTGCCTCGCAAAGCTTCATCGCACCACAGTATGCCTGACCAGTTCCGTCCAGCGCACCGGAAGGTGGATAACCATCGTTCTCGTTACTGAAAAGTTCTATGGCAGACTGCATGCTGTTAAACTGAGCCAGTTGTTTTACCTTCTTGGCGTACTTCCTGACGTTGTTCAGTGCCGGCACAAGAACGCCTATGAGGATTACAATAATGCTCATAACCGTTAGCAGCTCTATAATAGTAAATGCCGCTTTGTTGTTGGACTGTTTGATGATTGACTTCATTTTTTTTCTCCTTACTGAGTTAAACGGTTTAATTTATTTGTTCGGTTTTTATTATTGCGCACCTAAGCTGGTGATAACCTGTATCATCGGCAAAAATACCGCCATGACGATAAGCATAACGATACCACCCAGAAAAATAATCATAATCGGCTCAAGCATCGACATTAACGAGGCGACCAGCACGTCAACCTGCTCATCGAAGTTGTCCGCCACTTTCAGAAGCATTTTGTCCAGGTCACCTGTTTCCTCCCCCACGGCAACCATATTGGAAACGATTAAGTCAACGGTTTTGGACTGCCGTAGAGGGTCGGCAAATGTATCGCCCTGCCTGATGGAATTGTGGACATTGTTGAGCATATTGGAAAAGACTTCGTTTCCCGCTGTATCACGCGTAACAGTAAGGGCGTCCAGAATCGGCACACCGGCACCAATCAATGTTCCGAGTGTTCTGGTCCATCGTGTTACCGACACTTTATTGGTAAGCTGTCCCATGACCGGCAGCTTCAATTTGATGGAATCCAGAACGTATCTGCCGGTGCGAAACTTCCTCACAATCCTGAGCAGAAACATTATTGCAAACGGAATGCCTATTATGATGGCCCAGCCATATTGTGTTGCGATCCAGTTGCTTACACCGAGCACTGTGGTCGTTACCCGGTTCAGCTCGCCTGACACCATCTCCTCAAGGACCGCCTTAAACTGCGGTATCACATACTTCATCAACGCCAAAAGAATACCGAACGCCGCGGTCAAAACCACAGCCGGATAAACCATCGCACTTTTAACCCGCGATTTGAGTTTCTGTGCCTTTTCCATAAAGTCAGCCACACGAGACAATATCAAATCCAGCACACCGCCGGTCTCACCTGCCGCAACCATACCGGTGAACAGCCGGTCAAAGGTTTTGGGGTATCTGGCCATAGCTTCCGAGAGCGTAGAACCGCCCTCAATGTCATCGGCTACGTAACCGATAACCTTCTTGAATGTCCCCGACTTTTGCTGTTCCTCGAGAATCCTCAACGACCGCAAAATAGGCAAACCCGCATCCTGGAGCGTCGAAAGCTGTCGTGCGAACTGGGTTATATATTTGACTTTGACCTTGCCGCCGGAACCGCGTTTGCGTTTTGGTTTTGCAGCGGCTTTCGCTCCAGCTCTTTTCCCCGCACCGCGCTCGCGGACCTTTGTGGGAAAATATCCCATATTGCGTATCTTGCTTATCGCTTCTTTCTGACCGAGGGCTTCTATTTCGTCTTTTATCTCTACGCCCTGTGCATCCAGCGCTGCATATTGAAAAACCGGCATATTAAATACCTCCTTTGTGTTGACGATTAGCTATCAAGTCCCGATTCACAGGCAGTCGGTCCTTCCTATACTTCTTCCATTATCGTTTCTTTTACAACCTCATCTATGGTAGTAATGCCGTCGTATATTGCAGCCAGGCCGTTATCACGCAGCAATCTCATACCAGCTTTCTGGCCTGCCGCACGCAGCACAGCAGTCGAAGCCTGATTCATAACCAAGTCTCGTATCTCATCATTGAATACCATAATCTCAAAAACACCTATTCGACCTTTATAACCGGTACCGTTACACTTGCTGCAGCCTCGGCCGTAATAAAACTTTTTACCCTTGATATCATCCGGTGTAAGTTGTAATTCCATTAACTGCGCTTCATTTGGATCAAAGGCCGTTTTGCAGTTTTCACATATTTTCCTCACCAATCGCTGTGAGACGATGCCTTCAATAGTAGCGGTAAGAAGAAACGGCTCAATCCCCAAATCTAAAAGTCGTGCTATCGAACTTGGGGCATCGGTTGTGTGCAGGGTGGTAAATACAATGTGGCCTGTCAGAGAGGACTGGGCAGCAATCTCCGCTGTTTCAAGGTCACGAATCTCTCCAACTAATATAATATCGGGGTCCTGCCGCAAAATTGACCGAAGGCACTTTGCGAACACCAGGCCAATAGCCGGTTTCATTTGGACCTGAACAATACCGTCAATGTCATATTCTATCGGGTCCTCAGTGGTAATTATCTTCGTTCCAATATTATTAAGTTCATTTAGGGCTGAGTAAAGGGTGGTAGTTTTGCCGCATCCGGTAGGGCCGGTAACAATTATAATACCGTTAGGCTTGTGTATAAGCTGACGGATTATTTCCTGGTCATCCGGCCTCAAACCAAGTGCTCCCAAGTCAAACATGGCCTGACTTCTATCCAGAACACGCAATACAACACTTTCGCCGAACATTGTTGGCAGAACGCTAACACGTAAGTCAACAGGATTGCCCTGCACTGTTAGCGATATTCGACCGTCTTGTGGCAGACGCCTCTCAGCAATGTCCAGGTTTGCCATGACCTTTATACGTGAGCTAAGCGCCGCAGCAATGTATTTTGGCGGAGGAACCATTTCGTAGAGCACACCATCGATGCGATAACGCATCTTATACTCATTTTCAAACGGCTCAAAATGGATGTCCGAGGCCTTGTCACGAATCGCCTGCAGCAAAACAAGGTTGAGCAGTTTTTTGACGGGATTTGACTCGGACAGCTCCTTTAATTCGTCCAGGTCGATACTTTGGTTCCTGCCCTCAAATTCCGCAAGAAAACTGTCACCTTGTATTTCATCTATCAGCTCGTTGATGTTTTCGTCTTTTGTCTCGTAGTATTTGGTCAAAGCACTTTCCAGCGCATCACGGTCGGTTATCTTCGCAGTAACCTTAAAACCCATCAGTGTGCTTAGGTCGTCGGTAGCTCTGAAGTTATCGGGGCTGTCAAGGGCAACTATCAATTCATTCTGCTGTTGGTTGTATTCGATTGGTACGATGTGGTACGTCTTGGCCATTTGCGCCGGCACCTTCTCGACCACATCAGGAGGAATGTCAACACCATCTATACTCACATATTCCATTCCTCGCTGGGCGGCAAGAGCCATTTGCAGTTGGACCTCATCAATTAAGCCGAGTTCAAGAAAAATCTGACCTATTTGTACGCCTTGGCGCCGGCTCTGGATTTTCAGGCATTCATGAACCTTGTCCCTGCTCAGAACGCCCATTTTTATTAGTATTCTGCCGAGGGTTCTGCCCCTTAACTGCTCTACAGGAGGGAGCTTCTGTGCTTCTTTCATCTTTCCCATCAGAGTTCCTCTAAATTACTCCTATATTTCAAATCTACTTTATTATACGACAATAAAAGCTTCTTGGCAAATAAATTATCAATTGGACATTTAGTTATTCAGACTACAGAGAATACCCATTTTGCTTTTTTGCCAGCAGCAATAAATAACTGTACAGAAGAGGCAGATTTTCCAGAGACCCAAGGTGAATGATACGCCAGTATTTCCAAAAAAACAGTGAAAATCAGAGGGCAGAGGGTCAAATAGATGAGGTGATGATTTGTGAGCATAGGCAATATAGGAGACATAGGGCAGGACGAGAAGCCCCTCAGGGGAGCAGATGAGGGGGCGAGTGTTTGGACATTTAGTTTTTCAGACTTTTGGGGCAAATTTACGTAAGTGCTTAAGTTATAAGAGGATAAGTGCAGAAAATAACGATTTTAATAATTCGCGTTTTTTTTCATTTTTTTTTGGATAAATTCGGGAAAATGCGCACTTTTTGAACAAAAGTAAAAAATAAGATAAGATAGGCTTGACAATATACGCGTTTAGAAATGACATACTCGTATTGCGTCGCCCCTTCGACTGCGCTCAGGGCAGGCGTGCCGGCGACGGCTAAACAAGGCCACAATGGATTAAATTGGGTGTAAAGAAAACTCCCAGGGCAGGCCCTGGTGGTTAAACGAGAACCACAATAAATTGTGGGTTAAATGGTTTTTGGGGTTAGGCGTTGTAACTTTTCTACACTTGCTATTGGTTAGAATTACGGTTACAATGTGAACTCGAAATTTGAATTTAGAGATTGCTTCGCTTCGCTCGCAATGACAAAAAAGGTGCTCGTAATGACGAAAAAGATGCTCGCAATGACAAGAGGGGAGCGTTTATTCGTAAAAAGTAAAAGTTTTTTGGAGTTGGACAATGATTAAGGTTCTGATTACAGATAAACTTGCACAGGAAGGAATTGATTTGCTAAATTCGACGGACGGCGTTGAGGCTGTCGTTAAAACGGGTATAAGCGAAGATGAATTAGCACAGATTATTGGTGAGCACGATGGCTTAATCATCCGAAGCGGTACGAAAGTTACCGCTAAAGTCCTGAGTAATGCCGGTAAGCTAAAGGCAATCGCCCGAGCAGGCGTTGGTGTCGATAATATCGACATCCCGGAAGCCACAAGAAAAGGAATCTTAGTTATGAATACGCCCGGCGGTAATACACTCAGTGCCGCTGAACATACGATGGCGTTGATACTTGCGATGAGCCGGAACGTTGTGCCGGCCTGCACAAGCTTAAAAGGCGGCGCCTGGGACAGAAAAAAATATATGGGTAACCAGTTGAACAACAAAGTGCTGGGCCTGATAGGGTTAGGCAGGATAGGTATGGCTGTGGCAGAAATGGCAAAAGGCTTCAATATGAAAATTTTGGGTTATGACCCGTTAGCCGCGCCGCCTGATGCGGAAAAAATCGGCGTTGAAATAAGCGATAGCTTAGAGCAAATCTTCGAGGAAGCCGACTATATCAGCGTTCACGTGCCGAGGAGTGAGCAGACGCTGAATATGATTGGCGCAGAACAAATGAAAAAGATGAAGCCGACCGTTCGGTTAGTCAACTGCGCACGCGGCGGAATTATTAACGAAGATGCACTCTATGATGCCCTTGCCGAGAAGCGTATCGCCGGTGCTGCTCTTGATGTTTATCCCAAGGAGCCGCCGGAGGATACCCGGTTTTCCGAATTTGAGAATTGCGTTGTTACGCCGCATTTAGGCGCGAGCACAGAAGAGGCCCAAATTGAGGTTGCGGTCGAGGCAGCACAAATCCTTGTTGATGCTATCAAAGGCGGGCCGGTCAGGAATGCCCTTAATGCTCCATCTACCACTGGTGCTGTCTCGACGATTGTGAGCAAGTATGCGGAACTTGCGCGGCGAATCGGGACCCTTGTCAGCACGATTGGGCCGGGCCAAATCAAAGGCGTTGAGGTGCGGTATCGCGGCTTGATTGCCGAAATGGCCGTCGAACAGGTTACCCTTAATTTTGCGGTTGGCTTGTTGCAAAAACACTTTGAAATGCCGTTGAATATGGTTAACACTCCAGTTTTAGCTAAAGAGCGCGGGATAAGCATAGACGAGACTAAAAATACCGAGGCCAAAGACGTATCTGCAAGTTTCAGCGCCAAGGTCGTTACGGATAAGGTTACGCGCACGGTGACCGGCTCGGTCTTCGGGGGGACGCTGCTGCGAATTATTGAAATTGATGGGTTCAATATCGAAATGACGCCACAAGGGGCTGTTCTGGTTATCTTTAACGATGACAAGCCCGGCGTCATCGGTTCGGTCGGAACGCTCTGCGGTAAGCATAATATCAATATCTGCACGATGGGCGTCGGACAAAAGCCGGCGGAGGGAAAGGCTATTCTTGCCGTCAGTCTCGACAAGGAACCCGACTCAAAAGCGATTGAAGAGCTCGGCAAACTTGAGTTCGTGAATGAGATTTATGTCTGCAAGCTGGGCTAATTCTTGATGCTCGATACTCGATGCTCGATACTCGATACTCGATGCTCGATGCTCGATGCTTGTCGGAGGAACCTGCGGTGAAACCGCAGGTTAAATATAATAGAGATTGCTTCGCTTCGCTCGCAATGACGGTGAGAAAACGCTCGCAATGATATAATTGTTGAGTTATTGTGATGGGCGAATGGAGTTTTCGATGTGGCTGAACAGTTAATAATAAGTGTCAGTGGAATGAGAGGCGTCGTAGGGGAAAACCTTACCGCTTCTATTGCCACTGATTACGGCTGTGCGTTTGGGACGTTTCTAAAAGAAAATCACGCGGGAGAAAAAAAGAAACTGTCGGTTTGTGTCGGGAGAGATTCTCGTCCCAGCGGACAGGAACTCGGCTCCGCTGTTGCAGAAGGATTGTGTGCCGTTGGGATTGACGTGATTGATTTGGGGGTTGTAACCACGCCATGTGTAGGGATTATGTTGAGGGAGCTTAGCTGTGCAGGTGGGGTCGTAGTAACGGCTTCACATAACCCGGGCCAATACAATGGCATAAAACTATTTCTCAGCAACGGCATTGCCCCGCCGAGCGATGCGGCAGAACAAATCAAGCAATATTTTTTCGATAAACATTTTAATTTTGTCGATTCATCTGATTGTGGCAAAGTAACTTCCAATGAGCAGACCGGTACCATTCACATTGCCAAGGTTCTGGCGATTGTTGACAGAGGGACAATCGCCGAAAAAAAATTCAAGGTTGTTCTGGACAGTGTCAACGGGGCAGGGGGGCGGGTTACTAAAAAGATGTTAGCTGAACTTGGCTGTGAAGTTTCTGCAATAAACGATGAGCCGAGCGGCTTGTTTGCTCACGGGCCTGAACCGACTGCCGAGAACTTAAGGGGCCTTTGTGAAATAGTAACAACCGAAGGGGCCGAGATTGGTTTTGCTCAGGACCCGGATGCTGACAGATTGGCAATTGTTGATGAGAATGGGAACTATATCGGCGAGGAGTATTCTCTTGCTTTGGCGGCGAAATATATTTTCAACAAAAGAACCGGCAGGGCGGCCACGAATCTTTCGACTTCAAGGATGATTGACGATGTCGCTGAGAGAGCCGGCGGTCAGGTTATTCGTACTGCTGTGGGCGAAGCCAATGTTGCCGCGGCGATGTTGGAACACGATTGTATCATCGGCGGAGAAGGTAACGGGGGTGTGATTGATTTGCGAGTAGGGCCGGTCCGCGACAGTCTTGTTGGTATTGCTCTTGTTTTGCAGTTGATGGTTGAGACGGGAAAAACAGTAAGCCAATTAGTCAGTGAGATAGGCGGCTATTATATGAGCAAAGATAAATTCGCCGCAGATAAATCGCAGGGGCAACAAATCTTGAATTCGGCAAAGAAGACCTTCACTGATGCAAAGCTCGATACAACCGACGGCTGTAGATTCGATTTTGACGACGGCTGGTTACACCTGAGAGCCAGTAATACCGAACCTGTAATGAGAGTTATCGTTGAGGCAAAGGACAGGCGTATTGCTGAAAAATATGTGGATGCGGTTTTGAAAATACGCAAGGAAGTGTTGGGTTAAGAATCTGATGCGCAACGACAAACGAACAATCGCCGGCAGGCAAGTAAAATCTATCACATATATTGGCATCGCAATAAATATTGTTCTGTCAGTTGTCAAGGTCGTCATTGGTTTGTTAGCAAGTTCGCTGGCACTGGTAGCCGACGGGGTCCATTCATTTTCTGATGTAGCCACTGATGCAGTTGTGCTATTGGGCCTGCGTCTGGGTTCGAAAGGACCTGACCAGAGCCACCCCTACGGCCACGGTCGAGCGGAAACTTTCTCAGCGGGGTTAATTGCATTAGTCTTAATTCTTGTGGGGGGGGCAATGATTTACTACGCCACTATGGTCATAGCCAGAGACGAAGTTACGACCCCTCGGCTCTCAGTTCTCATAGCTGCAATAGTTTCAATTGCTGCTAAAGAGTGGCTCTATAGAGCCACACAAAAAATCGCGATTCAATCTCATAGCCCGGCACTTTATGCCAATGCCTGGCATCATCGCAGCGATGCTTTAAGCTCGGTAGCGGTTGTGATAGGGTTTATATCGCTGGGGTTTGGTTTTGGCCATGGCGACCAGGTCGCTGCTATTGTCATTGGTCTGATGATAATTCTTGTCGGCGTTCGTATAATCGGTGATTGTCTGCGTGAGCTGACAGAAAGTGCCGTCGATTCAGACACGGTCGAGCGAATAAGAGATGTGATTAACGCCGACTCTTCAATACGGCAGTGGCATAAGCTGCGGACGCGCACGGTCGGCAGAGAAGTTTTTCTGGACCTGCATATCCTTGTTGACCCGGATTTGAACATAGCCGCCGCCCACGAAATAGCTGAGAGTCTGGAAAACGCCCTGGACGAGCAGATTACCCGTCCGGTGAACATTACGGTGCACATTGAGCCGGATGTACCGGATTTGCGAAAATAAGTGCATATCTCAAAGCAGATATTTGAAGTCTAATTGCTATCT
>CAYTND010000009.1:0-18474 GCA_964438965.1 uncultured Pirellulales bacterium | reverse complement strand
TGGCCTCGCGGCACTGCTCGGCTTCGAGCTGCCGGCGAACTTCCTCGAGCCGTACCCGCGTGGTTTTTTGGGACGGCGGCCCCTGCCCTTCTGCTTGTGACGCCGAAAAGTTTTGCTTAATCCGTCAACCTCTATCATACCTTACACCTTATCCAGCATCTCCCGAGCTAACTCAGCCTGCCAATCCAGGCAAGCTGAGGCGGTCCCGTTAGGAATGGCCAAGTCCATTTAAAATTCGATACCACGTCTGGCGGGCAGGCCCTTATCAAACGGGTGCTTGATATTTTTCATTTCCGTTACCAAATCCGCCATCTTTATCAATTCCTTGGTTGCACCTCTGCCGGTCATAACAATTTCGACAACAGGGTCTCTTCTGTCAATTATATTTTTAATATCTTCCAATTTGGCCAGGCCTTTTGAAAGGCAAAATACAATCTCGTCAAGTATCAGCACATCGTAAAACCTTTTCTCCGCCATCTGTGCGATTTTTTCAAGGGCCTCGCTGATTGCAGCCTGCATCCGGGCGACAGCCTTTTCGTCCTCAAAAGATTTGGACATATCCCATGGTGTATCGAGCGCTTCGGCCCTGATTCTGACAGCG
The DNA here is from genome assembly GCA_964438965.1 of uncultured Pirellulales bacterium. Classification (GTDB taxonomy): domain Bacteria; phylum Planctomycetota; class Phycisphaerae; order Sedimentisphaerales; family Anaerobacaceae; genus NIOZ-UU13. Next base: position 17,873 of record CAYTND010000009.1, on the reverse strand, counting down.
CCCAATTGCAGCGCGAACCGCTCACCAATATCAATGGACTTGGCCATCCCTAACGGGAGGGACGGCGGTTTCAAAAATTGATATATCAGTACCTTATTTCCCTGGCCGGCTGCACGTAGTGCCAAGCCGAACGCAGCGGTGGTTTTGCCCTTGCCATCTCCGGTATAAATCTGAACAAGCCCTTTTTCCAGCATAAGGGTATATTAAAAGAATGAGAGACAAATTAAAATAAAAAATTAAAAAAGGAAAACTAAGCTAACTAATACCGCGTTTCGTAAATCTCACTACTATGCCAGAGCGAGATTGACGATGCTCATGTTTTTTCTCAGAGCGTGTGTGAAAAGCCCGTTTCGTCATTCCGAGCGGAGCGCAGCGGAGTCGAGGAATCTGTTTTAATAGACCCCTCGACTGCGCTCGGGGTGACAACAAAAGGATTCCAAACTTTTCACACACCCTCTTAAAGAACAGCCATTCCTTGCCGGCCGTATTTTACTGTTTGTCGGAGTTGGAAATATGGTCTTCGGAAGCTGGTGCCCCGGGAAGCTCAGGAGTGGTTTGCAAAGTGGGCTCATCTATAATAGATATATCCGTAGTGTATTCGGGATAAGAAAGAGAAAAGATTTTTTTGAAGGTAAGTTTGGTTTTGTCCCGAAGCAAGTCCAGAACGTAGAATTCATTCACATTTTTAAGGGCATTATTTCTGGCCTCATCGTCAAGGGCGAGTACTTCATCGGAGCTGAAATCTTCCACTATGTCGTACTTCCAGGGGACATTCTCCGCTTTTTCCAAGGGTAGTTTGTAAAACTTTCGGTTGTAGATTTCACAGCTTAAGACTCTTGGGTTTGGCAGAGCGATTTGAATCACCTTTTGTGAATCGTTGATAGTGTAATCCATTTGGTCCAGCTCAAAACCAACTTTCAGCTTGGCCGTATATCTCAATAAGCCTCTTTTCCAGCGAACGGTAATAAGGCTGGTCTTCTTCTCTTTTATCTCCGTAACACCTTCGGTTATATATTCCAGAACCGCTAATTCCGCTATCGCCTGGATGGATTTAATCAGAAACGTAGTTGTTTTTGATTCAGTCCTGGGCGCCGCGGACAATTTTTTACCTATCAAAAAAGCTAACAGTCCTATGACAACAATGCTGGTAATGTAAATAGCATACCACATTTAAATTATCCTTTCTGCGTTTAGCCTTCGGGTAATACAATATCCATAACCGACGACAACGTCAAAATAAAAAAACCACTAAGTTAAATGGTTAATTGGTGAGTGGTTAAATGGTTAATTGACTACTCACCACTTAACAAGCAGTCGGCGGGTTCGAGCTTAAAAAATTACATCCGAGTAACCTGGCTCCGGGTTAATTTGACGCTGTGTATTTCAACTGGCCTAACACAGTGATAATTGTCCTGCACCGGAGTTTCAGGCGAAAGCCGTTGGCATCACGCGGTAGCGGGTATTAGCCGACCCATGAAATAAAATCGGTACCAACAGCAACCTGATTCGAATAAAAAACCCTTCAACAATTAGACTTGAGGCCTTATATACCACTTTAGGACTAACCCAAAAGTATCATTCCAACTACTTGCTTCGTCTCTACGAGAATTCTGTAGTTTTCACGATTATCTCGGCGATGAAAGGTGATATGACTACACAAAGACTATAACCCCAAAAATGCAAATTATCTTGCAAAACCTTCTGCTTTTCCCATTTTTTTCTGGACATACGGTTTGGAATTTGATATAATAATACACGATAAGGATGTTCCTCAATGGGAGGGGGATGTTCCTCAATGGGAGGGAGATTAACCCTTAGATTATTAGTAGAACGGTGCACCATTAGTTTATTTGTTTAAAGCAGCCTATAAGGAGATGCAGGAGTTCTATCAACTCTTGCCGTACCCGGAGAGGTTTTGCTTAATTAGCAGTATCGGTGTAGGCCTTGCAGGACGACTGTTGAAGACGTCGGACTCTGTAAAGGACAGTATAAACTCAGGGCAGCGTTTTTGTTTTTTTACCCTGTGAGATGAAGCAAAAATAAGGATACCATGAGGGGAGATGAAAAGAAATGAAAAAAAAGTTAATTACAATTTGTGTAACGGCAGGACTGATGTTCGCCGTCGCTACCCCAGTCGCTAATGGGTCTATAAGTTACGGTACACCCAGTCCCAGTCTTTCGCCTACCTTTGGGACGTTGGTAGATTTTGATGACAAGGCGACCGGGACTCAAGTTTTGTGGAACGATTATGTTTCTGTCGGTGTTGCCTCGATTACCGAGACTACAGGCGCAGGCCAACTTTTCAAACGATACAGCGGTTCTCAAAGTCCGCCAAATTACATTGGGACAGGCGCGACCTATGAAATTGGTGGTGCGTCTGGGGGCTGGGACGGCACCATTCAGATTGATCTGGCTCTGCCCGCCAGCATGGTCGGAATCGGCATTGCGAACAATTCAGGAGGCATCGAGACTTTTAGCGTTTATGATAGCGTCGGCAGTCTGCTCGAGTCATACACAGTAACTACGGGAAATAATGTCTATGCGGTGATAACCAGAGGCTCGTATGATATTTCGCGTCTCGTGATCACTGGAGACTACTTTGCAATAGACGACTTGCAGTTCAATGCCGTCCCCGCCCCGGGTGCTATCCTGCTGAGTTCTATCGGTGTAGGAATTGTCGGCTGGCTGAGAAAAAGCAGGACTTTTTAAAACAACTTAGGATACACACACTTTGAAAGAACAGGATTATGAGACTATGATAAAGTTAATTGCAATCTGCGCTTTTGCAGCGTTGATGCTGGCCGTCAGCAGCCCGGCTTATGCAAGTATAACAGTTGCGGATATGGTTGATTCCAGCGATGGCCAAGCAAATACGTACTTCCTGCCTCCAGGTAGTTCTTTAGGTAAAATCGCACCACACCCTGATGCAATCTATTACCGTTGGTGGGATGAAGACTGGGGCTGGACACATACCTTTAGCCCACCTGGAACGGCGCCCGCCTCGATAATTTCCGCTACATTAGCGATTAAGGCGTGGGACGTGGACTCTCCTTCGAAAGTAGATATTATCCTCGGCGGTGGCTCCGGCGGCACCAACATAGGAAGCCTTCAAGGCGGGGATGACCAATGGTCCACAACCACCTTGAACCTCACCTCTGATTTATTTGCCGACTTGATGGATGGGAATATTGATATATGGGTGGATATTGATTCAACGAACCCTTATGACATGGACATGTGGGCAGTAACCTTAGAATCATCCACCCTTACAGTTACTTATGAACCGATACCCGTTCCCGGTGCTATCGTATTAGGCGGTATTGGTCTCTGCCTTGTCGGCTGGCTAAGAAGAAAAAGAACGCTGTGAAAAGAAGCGAACGACGCTAAAAAATCAATCACACCATCCCTGTTCAAACCAATATAGGTATCGCCCGAAGCGTAACAAAGCTCAACCCATACCACTTTAGGACTAACCCAAAAGTATCATTCCAACTACTTGCTTCGTCTCTTCTAAGAGAATTCTGTAGTTTTCACGACTATCTCGGTGATGAAAGGTGATATAGCTATAGAAAGACCATCTTCTCGAAAATGAAAGTTTTTTTGCAAAACCCTCCGTTTCTACCATTTTTTTCTGGACATACGATTTGGAACATGATAAAATAATGCAACATAAGGTTATTCCTCAACGGAGGAGGACCAAGCCTTAGGTTCGTTAAGTATAATGGTGCGCCATTTTACTTGTTCGAGAGTGAGGCAGCCTGCAAGGAGGCGAAGGAGTGAGGAGTGAGGAGTGGTATCAGGAAAAAATAATAAATTGCTGGTTATATTGCTGTCGCTCGTTGTAGCCACGGCGGTAAGCGCTGCGCCAACGATGCGCGATTGCAATAGGAACTTCGTCACCGCTGCTGTCTCACCAGCTTCAGATGCGCACGTCACCTATGTACCTGAAACAAGCCAAATTACCGTACCTTCCAATTTCCACCTGGCAGCTATTGGCAAAGAAATTCTAAAGCCTCCCGCTGACTTTACAGACTCGCCACCTCTTGGCGCAAAGAGTTTGCCACCCGTACCTGCTGCGCTTTTCATGGTCCTAACGGGATTCCTTTGCGTTTCATTGGTTAAGGACCGCAAGGTCTGGCTGGCAGTCCTTGTCGGCCTGTTATGGGCAGGACAAGCCGGATTTCATGCCATACCACAATTGGCAGCACATATCAGCAAAAAAAATATTCGACGAAAATCTTATTTTAATGCTGCTGCCTTACATCAGCTCGAAGAATCTTGCCGTCTGCGCAGTAACATTGAAGGCACGCAATACATCGGCCTGCTTCGCCATTTAGCCGGAATACCGGCCGGCACAATTTCATTGTCATTACCAACGTCCCTTACCTCATTGCGAGCGCCATTTCTGTCATTGCGAGCGCAAAAAGCCTTTAGCCCTGAGCGGAGTCGAAGGGGAAGCAATCTCAATACATCGCGTGAGTATTTTGTCTTTGCACGAACCAAGAGCAACGCCGCATCTCCTCAATTCGCAATAACGCATTTTTCATCCTTACTGAAACCTGCAACTATCTGCCCGGCTCCGAGAGCCGGGCAGTATATTTGTTTTTCACCAGCATTCATTTTCCAACAACTACCCCGAGGACCGCCTAACTCGGCCTGAAACTTAGCAACCTCACTTATTCGGAGAGCTTAGTGCGCGCAAAGCCCTTTGAGTTGGAAGTTGATGGGATTCTTATTAGTTAAGTTTTCCATTACAGAAAAGTGGAGTAGTAGCAAAACGAATCATAAAAATGCGAATATGTAAACAAAACTGAAATTAAGATAAACATAACTTAAAAAAACACGTTGTACCTCTTCGAGAGGAGGAGATTAACAGATGAAAAAGAAATTAATAATAATTTGTGTAGCAGTAGGAATAAGTTTGACACTCGCGGCAACATCTTTCGCTCTGCCTACTACTTATTTAGTTGACGGGGATTCGCACTCTCTGCCGTGGGTGGTAGCGGATGGCACTATCACTTTTGACGGACAAATAAGCACCTATAGTGGCGATCCTGACTTCGTAACCGCGGGAGCCTCGGGGAACATATTCGACGTCCCTGATGACAGAAACTGGGCTGAATTGTCCTTTGACTTCGACGTCGATTCCGCGGAGTTCATTTACGGCGGCAATAGAGGAAACATTACTGTCGAGGCCAGGGATAGTGGTGGTACACCCATCACCTCGTTCTACCAGGCGGACACAAGCGACGGACAGCCTGCGGGGCCGGTAACCCTTTCCGGTTCGGGTATCCGCAGCCTTTGGTGGACAGATACATCAAGCACCAACACGTTTGCAGCATTGGATAACATCCTCCTTACCTTGCCGGAGATAATAATAGAGGAACCACCGGATAACGGTAATGGTAACGGTGTCGAGCATCCTCCGGGATGGATACCTGCTCCCGGTGCTATTTTATTAGGTAGCATTGGTGTAGGCCTTGTCGGCTGGCTCAGAAGAAGGAGAACACTGTAAAAAGAAGTGAACAACACTAAAAGCAATAAGGGCGAAGCCATACAACTTCGCCCTTATTTTTCATTATGCTCCCATCAATACTGAATTCGCTGGACTTATCCGATGATTAACTCCGGCTTTCAGACAAGTGACGGCTCTCGCCAGCTTCCAATACCATCCCACCAAACACCTATGTAGTCAACAACAGACTTGTTACTCTCTTTGGCTAAGGACATTGCCATATCGCGAAGCTCCCGCATACAGCCCAGTCCCCCAATTTGCCATGCATTGACGCCCATACCTACGGCCTGGCGCTCTACCTGCTTGAAGTCAATCTCATCAGCAGTCAGCAGTCCCGCTAATTTTTCAGCCTTCGGCTTCAACACTTCCCGCCAGCGCCGCCGCTCCAGCTCTTCTTTAACAAATACCTCTTTTAACAAACTCTCACGGTTCTTTTGTCTGTTTTGACGCAGAGCTTTGGCCCGGGCCAGCCGTTCGGAACGGTGCTTTCGGCTTGCAGGCGGCAGCATCTCCAGCAGTCCAGCCAAAGGGTCAACAATCACCCATACTAAAAATGTTGTCCCCAATGTTCCTAATGCAACCCCTAATACAAATTGCCCAATTGTACTGATGCCTATCATTCCAAGGCAGCCCGCCAGCCCGCCCAAAAGAGGTGTTATCACATAAAATACCCTATAGTAACCCGCGCTGGTGAGTGGGTGTTCTATTTGCACCTTTTGGCTGCTGCTAATACCTCTGAAAATTGCGAATAAATACAGACTAATCAACACCAGAGCTACTAACGCACCGTGCCCGGACAGGGAAAATACAACCCACCAATTAACGCCGGCCTGCCGTAACGTTAATACTAAAATATATCCAATGCAAATGATGAACCAGACCGTGCTGGCAAGATGAAGTAACCTCAATGCCCTATGCCTGGATATAACGATATGTCCCCTCACAACCCTGACCACTCTATCAACCTCTACTATACAACTCGGTAGCTGGAAAACTTATCAATACCTACCACCACCACCGCCATAGTATCTGGTGGTTCCCCAGGGCTGCTGCATAATATAGGCCCCGGAAAAGGCGCGGGCAATCGGCCGAAGTAGCTCTTCAATCTTCAAAGCAACAACACCCAACACAGTCGGCGGCACATAAATTATATCCCCTTCCTGCAACAGAACGTCTTTACTCGTATCGCCATGAACAGACATACGTTCAAAGTTCACTTCAAAGATTTTCGGCTTAATGTTTTCATCCTTCGACGGCCTTATTACCTGGACGCGTTCTTTCCAGGCCATAGGGTTGGGTCGCGCATAAGCAATAGCGGTCAATGCCGTATCACGACCGGTATAGATTTTCGGCCCGGGAGACATGACCTGACCCAATACGTAATACACTTTGCTTTGGTACGTAGCAATACGAACATCGATAGGCTTATCACCTTCTAATTTGTAAAGCTCCAAAACCTTCCCTCGCAGGATATTTGCAAGTTGTTCAGGGGTTCTGCCCGCTGCTTCTATCTCGCCCAAATCCTCAAAACTTATCTTGCCATCCGGGCGAATCCGCTGCCGTTGCCCGTTTATCTCAGGCACCTCGGAGCAATGCACCTGAATCTCATCCGGCGGCTGTAAAACATAACTCTCGGCTGTAACATCGACCTTATCCGGCCTTAGAAATGCTTCTATGTCTGCCGGATTAGACGAAAAACAACCTGTCAGGCTAATCGTAATTAGCGACACAATCACCTTTGATATTACTCGCGAACTTTGCACTGTTATTCTCCTTTTTTCCTTCGTATTATCGGATTATCCGCTATACTTGTGCATCTGAAAGCAAGTTAATATCGGCATATATTATAATCAATATCATCTTTTTTATCAAATATTTTCTCAAATTTCTCTGATGTGTATCATTGACAGCACATATTGGAAGTTGTTATCCTAATCATTGCTTGTAATTGTCGGCGGCGTAGCTCAGTTGGTTAGAGCATGGGATTCATAAGCCCAGGGTCGTTGGTTCGAATCCAACCGCCGCTATTCCTCAGTTTGTAACAAGTTACAAACTGGGGAAACTCGAAGCACGAAGTCCGAAATTCGAAACAATATCGAATGACCGAAATTCAAATGACTAAAACAGATAGTTTTGAAAATTTGAACATTAGAATTTTGGATTTGTTTCGTATTTAGAATTTAGAATTTGAATATTTTTGCCCCCATCGTCTAGTGGCTTAGGATATCAGGTTCTCATCCTGGAGACAGGGGTTCGACTCCCCTTGGGGGTAGTTTTTAATTTACGATTTACTATTGACTATTTTCTATTTTTGCTCCGTAGAAAAGACCATATGTCATTTCGACCGAAAAAAGCCATAGCCCTGAGCGCAGTCGTAGGGTGGGCTTTGACCCGCCATTCGTAGCCAATGCGGATATAATGTACAGTGGAAAATCTCAAAGACGATCAGCGTTATATGAAAATGGCCATCGAGCAAGCTGGAATTGCCGAGGAAAACGGTGATGTGCCAATTGGGGCGGTTATCGTTTATAAAAACCAAATAATCGCAAAGGCATATAATCAAAGGCAGCAGCTTCAGGACCCGACGGCCCACGCTGAAATAATCGCATTGACGCAGGCGGCGGCATTTATGCAAAGCTGGCGCTTGAACGGCTGCACTATATACGTTACCTTAGAACCCTGCCCTATGTGTGCAGGGGCACTGGTATTGAGCAGGATGGACAGATTAGTCTATGGCTGCGACGACCCAAAAACTGGAGCATGTAAAAGTTTGTACAACATTGTTCAGGATGAAAGACTCAATCACCGGCTCAAAGTTACATCCGGTGTCTTAGCAGAAGAATGTAGCAAACTGCTGCAAGACTTCTTTCAGCATCGCCGAATCGAAAACACTCAGCAGTAATTAGACTGCTAAATCAACAAGCCAAAAGAAAAAATGCTATTTCTTAATCCAAAACACAAGTATGAGAACGCCCAAAACCAGACAGCTCAAAGAATCACCCAGGAACCACCAAAGAGGCATTGCTGTTGACAGTCCCGCTATCGCACAGACCACGCCTACGAACACTGCGCCCAGGCCTGAGAACGGTACCATCACTCCGTATTTCATAGGTTGCAGGGCCAAAATTATAAAAAATACACCCACCGCAGCATACGTGGCCGACATCAGACGAACCCCATACACTAACAGCGGCGAATCCGGAAGCGATTCAATCCCAAAGAATTTGGCAATGGATTCGAACACCGGCATTGGTAAGAACATTCCAAATACCGACAGCAGGCATCCAACACCGGCTATCCACAGACAGATTTTCAATGCACGCATTTTGTACTCCTTTCAATAAATAGTAAACTTTTTGTCATTTGTTTTACAACTTTACTTTTTCTTATCCAGTCAATTGATTTATTTGTTGTTATCCTGTATGCCCAGGCCTTGACGCTGCCGCTCTGGCAGTCCATTACCAGTATTTCATCGACAAGTTGTTCGACCGGCCTATACACTCTGTATATTTTAGTCTATTTTTACTGTTGAATGGTTCATCTTTTTTTAAAGAAATATTCATACCGTAAATCCTTATTCCTGTGACAAAATGCAATTGCAAAGTCTTCTCTTTTTCGCTATACTGCAGCAACTAATAACTAAAAACTCAAAACTAAGAACTAAAAACTAATATGGAGAGGTGTCGGAGTGGCTTATCGAGCAGCCTTGGAAAGGCTGTGTAGGGCTTGTCCCTACCGCGGGTTCGAATCCCGCCCTCTCCGTTAATTTCAGTTAGGCCAGAAAGGAGTTGTAGTATGATAGACAGACCAGGAATAAACAGCTTACCAATGGCGGTTCTTGTGTTCGCCGCGTTGCTGATTGTCGGCTGTAGTAGCACTTGTACTGATTCAGCAAAAACAAAGGATGACGGTTCTGCCTTTGACGGACGTAAGAACCGAATACGCCTTGAGCACGTTGCAATCAACGTCGAGGACCCGCCCGCTATGGCCAAGTGGTTTTGCGAAAATTTAGGGATGAAAGTCATCAGGAAAGGCCCGCCTCCGGTCAATATGCGCTTTATCTCCGACGCCGGCGGCAATATGATGCTCGAGCTTTACAATAATCCGCCGGATGAAGTGCCGGATTATCCATCGATGAATCCACTGTCGCTTCATATTGCCTTTATGGTCGATGACGTCAAAGCAATTACCACCAAATTGATTGCTGCCGGTGCGACGATTGCTGTAGATGTGAATACTACACCGGCGGGCGATGAATTAGTTATACTGCGAGACCCATGGGGAGTCCCGATACAGTTTGTCAAGCGCGCCAAACCGATGATGCACCACAAATAGATTGTGCCGAATACGAAAGATAGTTACTGATGGCGGAAACCCAAGCTGGCGAAAAAAGAGTCATCCGTACCGGGCCTTACCCGGAGTTGACGCTGACCGCAGTGCTGGTAGGCTACGGTCTGGGGATACTCATTGCCCTGAGCATCGGCTATGCCAGTTTGATACTTGGCTTTTCCATCGAAGGCTCGGAGCTGGCTGCTATTTTGGGATTCGGGATTCTGCGCGGCATAATGGGCCGAAGCAGTATCGTCGAGAACAACATCAACCAGACCATCGCCAGTTCGGTCAACGGCGCCTCGGCCGGTATGATGTTCACTGTCCCCGCTTTATTTATCTTAGGCCGAACCGACTTTAACGCCGTCTTGATGGTCTTTGCGTGCATTGCCGGCGGAATTTTGGGCATCGCCTTTATTATCCCGCTCCGCAAACAGATGATTGATTTCGAACGGCTTACCTATCCCGGCGGCGTGGCCGTCGCCACAATCCTGAAATCACCCGGCGCAGGCGTCCACAAAGCCCTCCTGCTGCTTTCGGGTTTGGCTCTAAGTGGTATCATATATTTCTTTAGCCAGTATATGGGCCAAATCAAGGGACTGAGCGGATTCGAGTATTGGAACCTCGGCAAGCTGATTGGAATGCCGGAGTATATGAACGGCGTCTGGTACATCTCTCTGATGACTGTCGGGGTCGGCTTTATATCAGGCAGGGGAGGTTTTTACTTCGTCATCGGAGGTTTCGTCTGCTACTGGATTTTAGCCCCGATTCTGGCGGCGAGTAATCTTCTGCCAACGCCCCAGACACTTGCAACACTTGAACAGACGATGCCCGATTATATGAGATTGACTTTATTCAGGCCGGTCGGTATTGGCATGCTCATCGGCGGCGCTTTGACCGGCATCGTCCTGGCCCTGCCGCTTATCGTCAGTGCCGTTCGCAGCATGCACAATGCAGCTAAAATGAAAACCGCCCTATCAAAAGATGAGATGCCGATTCACTTGCTTTATATCGGCATTGCCGGCGCGACGATTCTGCTTTTCGTCATTTCCATTACCTCTGTAAAGGAGATGGGCATCATTCGAGGAGGACTGATGGCCCTGTTGGGCACCGCCTGGATATGGGTCGCAGGCGTTATTTTATCTGAATGCATTGGTAGAACAAACTGGTCGCCGCTGAGCGGAATGACCCTTATCGCGGTCACTATCCTGATTGTCATAAGCAGAGGCCTTGGCGATACCGCATCGATTGTCTCGTCGATTATGGTCGGAGCCGCTGCATGCGTCGCAATGGCTCAGGCCACCGACCTGATGCTGGACCTAAAGACCGGCTATCTCGTAGGCGCCTCGCCCCGAAAACAACAAATCGGCCAGTTCTTAGCCACCTGGCTGGGGCCTATCCTGATAATGGCACTGATATTCGTGCTTCACAAGGCTTACGGCCTGGGCAGTGACCGTCTGCCTGCACCTCAGGGACAGGCCTTGGCGAGCACGATTCAGGGTATCTTAGGTGGAGATGTCCCCCTGCATAAGTACATCGCCGGTGCCGGTCTCGGCGCCCTGCTCAGCGCCAGTGGCGTAGGCGGGTTGGGCATCCTCGTCGGCCTCGGCTTCTATCTGCCATTTGCCATCGTCCTGACCTACAGCATCGGAACGCTGCTGCGGATTTTCGTGGACTGGAAAAAGGGACCGCAATTCAGCCAAGAGGTAGGAATCCCCGTCGCAGCAGGTCTTATCGTGGGAGAAGCATTAGTCGGAGTCGGCTTTGCTTTGTATTTTGTTATCGCCGGCTCAATAGGAAAATAGGAACTGATGATGAAAAAACTTGGATTTCTAATAATAACTGTTGGTTTCTTAGTCGGCTCGCTGGCAGCCGTCGTAGATAAACAAAATGTACAATGGGGCTATTTTGTAGCTGCGCTGCTTGCCGGTGCCGTGGGTATTGTGCTGGTTCACCTTGGAGAACGGCAGGAAAGCCGGGCGGAAGGAAAGCTGACTTCAAACATCCAGTCTATTGAAACCAGTCTGGGCCGAATTGTTGAAAACATGACCCGGCTTAATACAGAAAAACACTCCATCAACACCTACGATGTCCGCCATCGCATCGACGAACTATTTGTCGAGGACCTGAATATATTTGTCCAGACCCGCCAGAGCATTGCACATACGTATGGCCTGGGCGCCTATGCCGATGTGATGAGCTGCTTTGCCGCCGGGGAACGCTATCTCAACCGTGTATGGTCGGCCTCAGCCGATGGATATATCGATGAGGTCAATGCCTATATAGACAAGGCCCAGGCACAATTTGTTGATAGCCTTGAGAAGATTCGTCAGTTGAAGGCAAATCCTGATTCGTAAACTTTAACTTTTCCGTAATCAAAGGAGGAATTATGAAACGTTGCTCTGAATCGCGACGTATTGCGCCGGCACAACGAAATCTTCAGCCACAAAATCAAAACAAAAGGAATTACAAACCAGAAAAAAAGCGGCCCGTTTGAAATTGGGTTTGTTTTGCATAATTGACTCATAGCCACAAAGGCACAGAGGGACAGGGGGAACAAAGGTAAATAAGGTGCAAAGGCACGAAAAGACAGAGGTTCAGAGTAGATTATAATAACTTTGTGCCTGTGTGCCTTTGCCGCTCTGTGCCTATCTTACAACTATTCGTGGCTGTCCCTAGTTTAGTGATATGTAGTGTACCAGATTATGACTGTCCCCGTCAAGTACAAATAGTTATTCTCGACTTGCGAGACATCTCATCCAGCCTGACGGCTTCAATTCGGAAATTTGACTGGCCGGGTGGGTGCTGATGCGGCCATAGTTTTCAGCTATTATTTCTTTTGACAACGTATAATCCTTCATATATACTATTTGTAGGACACAAGGAGCTTTCTGGTGGAAAGATATGGGAATTTTCAATCGAAAGCATTATAGTATCAGTGATTTCCCATTAGTGTCAGAGGTATAGTTATGTTTCAATGTCGTCTCAGTCATGTTGTCTCGTTGGTTATTGTTATCTTTTTGGCCCAGACTGTGCTTGCTGAAAATTGGCCTCAGTTTCGAGGCCCGTCTGGATTGGGTATTTCGCAGGAACAAGATTTTCCTATTACCTGGAGCGAGACGGAAAATGTCGTTTGGAAGACAGCGATGCCCGGTTATGGTTCGTCCAGTCCGATTGCATTAAATGGCAAATTGTATGTTACCTGCTACAGCGGATATGGCATAAGAAATAGTCCGGGTCGCATGGAGGACTTGACACTTCATGTGGTCTGTGTTGACGCTACAACCGGAAAGATGGTCTTCGACAAGCAAATCAAGCCGATTCTTCCTGAGTCGAAACGCGTGCGCGATCATGGGTATGCCGCCCAGACGCCGGTGACTGACGGTGAGCATCTTTATATCTTTTTTGGAAAGAGCGGCGTCTTTAAGTTCGACCTGGACGGGAATCAGATTTGGCAAACCAGTGTCGGAACGAAAACGCATGACTGGGGCAGTGGCACTTCGCCTGTGTTGTACGAGAATCTGGTCATCGTCAATGCAAGTGTCGAGAGCGAATCACTTGTGGCTATCGATAAGGCCACAGGCAAAGAAGTGTGGCGTGCCAGGGGTATGGATTCTTCCTGGAATACGCCTCATCTGGTCGAGGTCCCCAATGGGAAACATGAACTGGCCGTAACTGTGAAAGGGTGGATCCTGGGATTCGATCCCAAAACGGGCAGCGAACTCTGGCGCTGCGAAGCTATCCCAGACTATATTTGTCCAAGCATCGTATCCCATAAAGGCGTTTTGTATGCCCTGGGAGGCCGTTCTTCGAAGGCCATTGCCGTACGAAGCGGTGGCCGGGGGAACGTAACGGACACACATAAGCTTTGGCAGGCCGATGTCGGAGCGAATGTTTGCTCTCCGGTCGTGCATGATGGTCACCTGTACTGGGTAAGTGATCGCAATCGAACTGCTTATTGCCTGAGTCTGGCTGATGGATCAGTTAAATATTCTGAACGGGTAGGGCCCCAGCCTTATGCATCGGCCCTATTGGCAGATGGAAGACTTTACGTCGTGACACGTAACGGCGGTACTTTGGTATTGGCTGCGAAACCACAATTCGAACAACTGGCTTTAAATAAACTTGAGGATAGAAGCACGTTTAATGCCAGCGCAATTGTGTGCGACGGCACATTGATCTTGCGCAGCGATGAGAACCTGTATTGCATCAAGAAGATGAATTAGATTAGATGCGGTATCCGCATACACTTTTCATTTACACTTCTCGCGGTTGTGTTTGCAGGTATTTATCAGGTTCCATTGTGTTCGGAGTTTTCTGAGACCTCATAAACCGTATGGAAACGCGGATGTTACCTTTGAAGTTTGGCTGCAATTTTTGCAGGCGATGACCAGGAATCAAGTGTCAAAAAAGGGACAGTCCCGAATGGCGGTTGCTTAAGCAGCATTTCTTTTCCTCCACTGATATCTCGTGACCTTTAGTTTTGGGTAATGTTTGCGCTCTTGCGTTATAGCTCGTGGTTCATTTCTGCCCCAGATGGCGACTATCCCCGTCAAGCACAAATAGTTATTCTCGACTTGCCAGACATCTCATCCATCCTGACGGGGTCAATTGGGCAATTCGACTGGCCGGATGGGTGCTGATGCGGCCTGAGTTTTGCCCAGCACTAACGCTGTAAGTGCTGGACTTACGCTTCGGCTAATTCAGGACAATATCCGTAACGTTTAGATTATCACATTTTATCCCGTTTGTCACCAAGGTCTCTGTGTTTATTTTTTCCTGCTCTGACCGGCTTTCGTCTGGTCGTGGCGGGAGTGGGAGATTTATTCCTCCTGCCTGCCCAGTGCGGTGCGATACAGCCAATATACCACGCCAAGTAATAAAGCAATCCCAAGTACGGCACCTACGGGTGGCTTGAATGGCAAACTGATGCCGAATACGCCCAATAGCCTCACAATAACATCATCTATATACCAATAGGGCAGCTCGACATCGATACCCTTGAGCAATATAATCGGTATCGCCAAAAGGATCCCCGTCAATGCCTCCCCTGTAATCAAGCCCGAAGCAAACAGCAGCCCATTTCGACCGGATTCTTCGACCTGTTCGGCGCCGGTATTCTTCTTCGTGTGATATCTCTTGACAGCATAGTGGATAAGCCCACCCGCAAATATCGGCACAGACAACTCAAACGGCAGATAAAACCCAATCGCCACCGCAAGGACCGGCGTCCGAAATGAGCTGCCCCTTTTCTGCAGATAAACATCCAGCGCTATCACACCGGCCGCCACCGCCATTCCAATATAGATATAATTCCAGGGCAGCTCACCCTTAAAAACACCTCTTGCAACCGAAGCCATTAAATTCGCCTGTGGTGCGGCCAGCGCCTTTGGCCCGGCACCGGCCTGACCGGCAAAACCGTAGGCCTTCTGCAGCAGTATCATTACCGGCGCCAGCACCAGCGCCGCCGATACCGTCCCGACAAGCTGCATTACCTGCTGCTTCCACGGTGTTGCCCCTACAATGTAACCGGCCTTGAGGTCCTGCATATTATCGCCCGCTATCGCCGCTGCACAGCAGACCACACTGCCGATGATGATGGCGGCAGCAGGGCCGTTCGGCGCATCTTTGCCCATCAACCACAATAAAAGCAGTGATGAAACCAGCACTGTCGCTATCGTTACGCCGGATATAGGATTATTGGATGAGCCGACAAGTCCCGCCATATAGCCGGCCACCGCCGAGAACACAAATCCCGTTACTAACATTATCACTGCCATTGTAATCGATACGGTTATCTGCTGGACGAATACCTGGTATAGCAGGAATAAAGGAACAACCGAGCCGACTATAAGGACCAATATCCACTTCATCGGCATGTCTTTTTCCGTCCTGGCTATTTCCGCCCCCCCACCGGACAAATCACGATACGCCTTGAGGCCGCTGGTTATCCCGCTCAACAGGGACTTGCGCAAATGAAAAATCGTCCACAGCCCCCCTACTACCATTCCACCCACACCTATATACCGAGTCTGCGAGGACCATATTTTAAACGCCCAATCTACGGCACTGATTTCCTCTCCTCCCGGCGGCCCCTGAACAGCAGCACAAATTGGTATCGCGATAAGCCAGTTGCAAAAACCACCGATGAAAATCAGAACTGCGATATTCAACCCCACAATATAACCCACCGAAAGCAGCGCCGGGCTTAGGTTCGAGCCGAAATACGCAATTGAACCCCCTATCCCTTTGGCGCCTTCGACTATCTCAGGCCACAGCCCTAATCCACCGGCCCCAACCTTGAACAGTCCGCTCGCAATCGCAGCCTTGGCGATACACAAAACACCCTTGCCGCCCTGCTGTCCTGTTTCAAGGACCTCTGCCGTCGCTATACCTTCCGGAAACTTCAACTTGCCCTCAACAATCAGTGACCGCCGCAGTGGTATCGTGAACAGCACGCCTAAGACTCCGCCGAACCCCGCGATTATTGCCACCCACTTGAAGCTGAAACTATCCCACGTACCTAATATCACCAGTGCCGGCAGCGTGAATATAACGCCTGCAGCCAATGACTCACCCGCCGAGGCCGCGGTCTGGACGATATTGTTTTCCAGAATGTTGCTGCGCCGAAACAGTCTCAACACACCCATCGAGACCACCGCAGCAGGTATCGACGCCGAGACCGTCATCCCCGCGAACAGGCCCAGATATGCGTTTGCCCCCGCCAGCACTACTGAAAGCACGACACCTAAAACAACCGCCTTAACTGTAATTTCCGCTAATCCGCCTGAGGCGGATCCTTCTGAGTTCATAAACGACTCCGTTCTTTGAAGTGCCTAAAGTAACACGTAAGTGTCATCCTGAGGCGAAGCCGAAGGATCTGGCCAACAAAACAGAGATTCTTCACTTCGCTGTGCTTCGTTCAGAATGACAGCAGAGCTGTCACTTTAGCTCACTCGTAGGTGGTTATCTTTTGAAATAATAACCTATACAGGTTCGTCAATTTCGATTCTTATTCTACAAACTGTTCCACAAAATATTTCGGCGTCAATTCCTCCCCCGTCGCCCGCTTAATCATTTCGTTCCAATGATAAACTGCCCCGGCCTCAAAGATATTTTCACGCAGAAACTCACCGAGCTTACGCCGGCCAATATAGCTGACATTTTCATCTGATTCAAGCTTGAGGATTTGGTAGATTATATGATGATGTAACTGAGATGCCAGCAATTCACCCAACATATAGTTGTGATAATAACAGGGCGCAATGGCAAAATGAATTTTGGCGGCCCAATCCGGTTCATTGCGGTCTTGGGGTCTTTTCACCAACTGGTATTTCTCAACCATCTGCCACCAAAGATTGTTCAGGTCCTGCTCAGGATCTGCATAAAGCTGCTTTTCAAAATTGTACATCACCATGTCCCAGCGGGCAAAAATGAGTTGTTTAAGTTGTGCGTATTTATCACTCACCGTTTCAATTTCGGCTCGCTGCTGGTCTGAAAGTCCTAACATTTGCTGCATCCAGGCGGGATTACGGCTTAATCGACCGAAGAACATAGCAATCGCTTCAGTCGTAAAAGCGTGCACGGGTCTTCTCAGTAAAAACGGCACTTGTAGGTCATGGTATTTACTATAAACAGCGTGGCCTAATTCGTGCAATGTTACCTCCATCCAGTTCTCGTTATTTTTAATGTTACACAGAATCCGCACGTCACCTTCCCGGTCAATATCCGTACAAAAAGCATGTGGATTTTTGCCTTCGCGTTCATACAGGTCGCTGTTGGCAAGAATAGATTCCACAGGCAGTCCAATACCGGCGTAGAATTCTTTCGCCAATTCCTTGATGTTTTTATCTTCGTAATATGCATCCAGATCCAGGTCATATACCATTGGGGTTTCCTGGAAGAATGGGTCGTGATAATGCCAGGGCATAAGCTCCGCAACGGCCACGTCGTATTTGGCAGCTAATATACCGTCCAGGTCAGCTTTTAATTTAGCAAAAGGCTCGTTAGTCAATTCCAAGCATTTATC
>CAYTND010000008.1:0-19083 GCA_964438965.1 uncultured Pirellulales bacterium | reverse complement strand
TTTCTGTGCTTTCATATCAGTATTCCTTAATAAATAAACGCCATTCTAAATCGTCTAACAGCACGTTGATAATAAATACTTAAAACCGACACATAACGAGCTCAGCCGGTTACAATTCAACTAACCAAATGTTACGGTATTGCACAGGATTGCCGTGGTCCTGCAGGTATATACCGCCGGCTTTGGTCACGTCACTATCCAGGGCACCGCCGGTCGGCTTTGGAAGACTTATGTTGTCATGTATCGTTACGCCGTTGTGAACAACCGTTACCTGGGCGTTTCTCCTGTTGGCACTGGGTGCGTAAAAAGTAATATCGTAAGTCTGCCACTGCGCCGGCGGCGCACACATATTTACCATAGGCGCCCCGATCTTATATATTCCTCCGCATTCGTTGTCTTTGCCTTCAAGGCCGTAGCTGTCAAGTACCTGCACCTCGTATCGCTCCTGCAGATACACCCCGCTATTGCCGCGTCCCTGACCGCGTGCATCGGGCATAAACGGCGTGCGAAATTCCACGTGCAGCTTGAAATCGGTGAATTTCTTTTTGGTTACAATTGAACCGGCGCCCTTCTTAACTTCCATCGCACCGCCCTTGAGCAGTTTCCACTGCACCGAATCGGCACCTGGCTTTTTCTTCGTATGCTTCCATTGTTTAAAGTTTTTGCCGTTGAACAGCACAATCGCACCGGCCGGCGGCTCAGCCCCCAATGTAGGTGAAACCCGAATCGCCCTTTCCATTGCAATGCTGCCGGCTTCATCCCCCTCGAAACTGCCGTTGAACTTGCCATCTTTAATAACCGCCTGGACCTGAAACTCAGTATATCCGGCTCGGCCCGGCCCTGCAAAGCGCACCGCAGCACCATCCACCACGCCTTCAAGCACCGCCACCGGCTCCTCGCGGGTATCAAACTCTTCCAGTAAATTGGCTCTGTACTTGCCTTTACCCAAAGCTATCACCTGTGCAACTAAAGGCCCCGAATCGCTTTCGTCTTCAAGCTTCCAGCTTCCTTCCCAGTCACCCATTGCTGCATCGGCACTCTCAATCGCTGTCCTCGCCTCAAAGACCGGGTCAACCGCCAGCGGCCCCGCACAAGAGGACAACAGCACAGACAACAGAGAACAGAGGATAGTCCACAGGATGCCTTGCGGCAAGAACAGAGGACATAGCTGACTTCTGACGTCTGACTTCTGACATTTGATTTCTGACATCTTACTTCTAACCTGTATAACCATAACTTTTTCTCCTGTTAATTCGTTTTGTTAATGAGTTCTTATTGTCTAAACAATATTTGTCATTCCCGCGAAAGCGGGAATCCAGTTTTTTCGTTCTGGACCCCTGCTTTCGCAGGGGTGACATTGTTGGTTTTTCTTTTCCACAACAGATGCTAATTAGCATCAATTCCCGGTCAATCTTCTTTTTCGTTCAACCCTCCACCTGCTTCTTCAATCCTTCAATCTGATTTATCACTTCCTGCGCCTGCTGACGCAACGGGTCATTCTTCGAGGTTTGCAAAATCTTCTCTAATACATCCCTCGTTCGTTGAGGAAAGCTTTCGTAGATGTCCCCGGCTATTTTAACCACCGCAGATTCCGCTTCTCTGAATAAAGTCTTGTCCTGGAGGTAATCTGCTGACATTTGCAGCGCGCTGAGAGATTTCGTATTAGCCAGCCCTGAAAGCACTCTCCTTTTTTCAATCGCATCCGGCGCCAGAGTCATTGCTTTCTTATACATTTCAATCGTCTCTTCGGTCGCTCTCTTATTATCAAGTCCAAGCAGGCGGACGGAACCACGCAGCGCCAGTATCCGGTGTACTCTGTTCTCGGAGCTCTGGGCTGCTTTCAGCAGGTCAACCGCCGGCTCAGAAGTAGGCCACTCTGCCAGCGCACGTATAGCGGCACCTCTGCTCTCAATATTGTCGCTGTTCAGCGCTTTGCCAAGCCGGGGTAAAGCACTGCTGTCGCCTATTTTACCTAATACGCTCAGCAGAGAGCATTGCTTTTTGACGTCCTTAACAGAAGGCAGCACTGCTAACACCGCTTCGGCCTGCCGGTTCTTGTCCTCGATTTTATGGGCAACGGCGGCTACCATTTTCCGGGCCTCATTGGCCTCGGATGAGCTTCGCAGGTTCAACAGAAGCTCGACCAGCGCCGGCAAATGCTCCGGGCCGGCAACAATCTTTAATACCTTGAACGACTCGACTCGAACTTTGCGGTCAGAATCCATTGCGGTCTTTAGCAAAACACTCACGCCTGCGGAGATATTGCGCTCGCCTGCGCTCTTAATCAGTTCAACCTTCGTCTTCGGCTCTGCCTTTGGAATGCTCATCAAGATAGTTCCATCGACTGTTTGCATTCCCACCGTAATTGCCTGTTCAATCTTCGGGCCGCGCAAACGATACAGACTCTCGCGAGCGGCTTTTTGTTCGGCGCCTCTGGTCGCCGCCGCCGTTTGTGCCAATAAGCCAACGCTCGATGCATCACCTAATTGCCCCATTGCTTTGAGAGCTGCAATACGAACGGATCCGTTCTTGGCCTTTACAGCACTAACAACCGCCGGCAAAGCAGCGGGGTCCCCGCGGTCGCCCAGGGCAGACAACAGTTGCACCTGACTGGCAGCCGAAAGATTCGGAATCTCTTTGGCCAGAGCTTTTGTTACTTCTGTCCCGGACATATCCTTTACCATTGCTATGGCAACAGCCTGCATCTCCTGGTCGCCGCTTTTGAGAATATCCAGGACTATCCCGATACCATCTTCCTGCTGCCCGGAGGCTGCAAAGCAAACAGCACAAAAGCACACTAACAAAAGCCGTAGGGTGGGCTTTAGCCCACCGAGACGAAGTTGGTGGGGCAAGCCCCACCCTACAAGATTGCTAACTTCTGACTTCTGTCTTCTGCCTTCTGACTTCTGACCTGTACGATTGATTTTCATTTTGTCTCTTTACCTTTTCGCTGCGCTAATCATACCTCGCAGTGCAGCGGTACGTATCGGCTTGGGCATATCACCTTTCTGGAGCTCTTTATAGATAGCTAAAGCCTGAGTTCTTTTGCCCTCGGCCACAAGCTGGTCGGCGCACCTCAAATAAGAATCCAGAACCAGCATTCGCAATTTGCCGCTTGTTTTGTCCTTTGCTGCTGCCAGCGCTTCGGTGGCCCTGGAATCAGCTATCTGGCCAAGGGCGGCAGCAGCGGCGGCAGCTACCGTTTTGTCTGAATTGCCGACAAGTCTGCCCAGAGCACGAACCGCTTTTTTGTCACGGCGCTGACCTAATGAGTTGATTATACCGACCTTTGGTTTGCCCTTTGCTGCCCTTAAAGCTCTTCGCAATACATCGTTGACTGCCGTACCAGGTATCCGCTCCAAGGCATACCTTGCCATATCTGACGTTTCCTCACCGGTCAGCATCTTACCAAGGACCGGCACAGACTCACCGCTGCCGATAATGCTCAATTCCCTGCATACATACTGCTTGCCGGCCCGCGTTGCATCCGAGGTGAGCACACCCAGCAGGCTTTTCTCAATCTTTTTCAGTTCCGCGGGTGAACTGTGTGCCTGTTTTATAATATCGCTCATTTTGGTCAGTGCCAAACGGCTTTGACCCCAATCATAAGTCCTTATCTTTTCCAATAATTCCTCTAATGGCTCCATTTCTGTTCCCTTTCCTGAACTAACGATAGGTTTCGGTTTTGTATCAACTTTATAGTCACCAAATGCAAACTGAATACCGTCCAGATAATGCCGCAATACCGCCGGGTCCCAGAAGATATGGTCGTTGTGTCCTAATGAGCAGTAAAAGATACGTCCTCTGCCTCGCCTCTTCACCCAGCTAATGCCGGTATCCACATCCGTCGGTTTGAATTCTTTGACGTTACGCGTGGTTTCATCGCTCATATCCAGACTCATCAGAACAAGCTGCTTGTCCCGTGAATACAGTGGCGGGTCGGTTCGATAAATCTCGTCCTTTATCTTAAATCCCTCACCCTTGAAGGCCTTCATAAGCGGATGGTCCGGCTCATCAATCTTAATCGCCCAGGTTCCACCGGAACCCCAGGGATGGCCGGTGAATTTTCCGCCCATCATTTCCCTTGCCTCCGGCCATTGGTTAAAATTATCCGTCGCAGCGTGGATACCTACTATGCCTTTTCCGCTCTTGACGAAATCCATCAGGGCCTTGCAGCGCTCCGGCGTCTCTTTGGGGTCAAACTTCAGACCACTTGTATTATTCAGACACACTGCGTCAAACTGCTTGAGATTCTCCGGCGTGAATACCGAATAGTCGTCGGTGATTACAACATCGTATGCCCCTGTCCTTTCGCCCATCAATTCGAGCGCCTTATTGCCCACGGGAATCGAACCGTGGAAGAAGCCTTCACACCGCCAGAAAACCAGCAGTTTTCGAGGCCTGGACGTCCTGACCGTCGCCCTTCTCGGTATTGCTTTTTCTATTTTTTGCACTTCTTCCGGCGTCACATCCCGCAGCTTCGCCGGCGAAACCGCCTGCAAAGTGCTCACCGGAAATGACAAACACCACAGCCCCAAAAGTGCAATGCCAATCAGTTTTCGCATCTTATTCATTTTCATTCCTTTCATTTTTATCCAATATCTATTTCAGAAACGACAGTTCATTTTCAATAGTCAATAGTAAATAATAAATAGTAAATTTCTACAGGTGCCACGGGCTGCGCATTGGCCGCGAAAGCAGTCGGCCGGCTCCGGCATCTCCGATAAGCACCTCATTTTTGGGGTCCCACCTCAACGGCCGGCCAAGCTTGTACGCTATATTGCCTAAATGACAAACGCTTACCGAACGGCACCCGGTCTCAATATCGCAAATCGGTCTGCTGCGCTTGCGGATAGCATCCAGCCAATCGACATAATGGTTCCTGCTTTCGTAAAGGTGTATTTCATTGGGGCCGATTTGCTGGTTCTTCAGATTCTCAGGCCAGGTACGGATATGTCCACGATTAACCTCGACTTTGCCTTTAGTGCCGGTGAACAAAATGCCGTTGGCATTATCGCGGGTCATCGTAACACCGCTGTCATATTTATAAGTAAGTACCTTGTAATCCTTGCCGTCGGGAGGAATGATTTCAACCGGGCCGCTGTTGTCCATTCCCATACCCCACTGGGCGATATCGAAGTGGTGTGCACCCCAGTCGGTCATCCCTCCGCCGCCAAAGCTGCTGTGATGGCGCCAATTAGGAAAGCCGTCCCAGCTTAGATGCGGAGAAAGCTCTGAGTTATAAGGCCTCCACAACGCCGGGCCCAACCACATATCCCAATCCAGATAATCCGGTACCGGCTCTGCCGGTAGTGGTTTATCTTGAGGCGGACCACCAACGCCAACGGTTACGTGCTGTAAATCTCCTATGTAACCGTTGAGGACCAGCTCGCACCCTAAGCGGAAATGCCAGTCCGAGCGCTGCATGCTGCCGGTCTGGAATACCCGTCCGTAACGTCTGACCGCATTGACCATAGCCCTGGCCTCGACGATAGTCTGAGAGAGCGGCTTCTCGCAGTAAATATCCTTGCCGGCCATAGCAGACTGGATAACCGTAATGGCGTGCCAGTGGTCAGGCGTGGAAATTACCACTGCGTCAATATCATCTCTGGCAAGCAGGTCGCGAAAATCTCCGTAGGTGTTACAGCCTTTGTATGTGCCGCCGCTCTTATTGGCATAGTGGTCTTCGACTATTCTTTTCCCACGCGCCAGCTTGAGTTTATCGACGTCGCAGGCAGCCAGAACGTGTGTGCCCGGCGAATTCAGAAAAGACCGCATCAGATGTTTACTCTGCTTGCCCGTGGCGATAAAGCCCAACGTAATCCGCTCACTCGGCGCAACATTACCGGCTTTGCCCAAAGCAGACGCCGGTACAATATGTGGAAAACTTATAACCGCCGCTGCTGTACCGGCTGCTCTCTTGATAAACTGACGCCGATTAAGCTCTTTATCCCTTATCATAAAAAAAAACTCCTTTGCTTCGGGACAATCTTAAATTTCAAATTTCAAATCTTAATCACAGGTGCCACGGGCTGCGCATCGGTCGAGAAAGCATTCTGTTGGCCTCATCGTCGTTGAGGAAGACTTCCTTCTCAGGGTCCCAGCGCAGTTTCCTCTCGGTTAGCATTGCAATTTCACCTAACAATGCGACACTGATGGAGCGGTGGCCAATCTCCGCAGGGGCAATCGTCTCTTTACGGCTCTTGATGCAGTCCAGGAAATTCTGCTTGTGGTCCCGGCTTCTGTACAGATTAATTTCGTCCGGGCCGATGACCTCTTTCAGAACGCTTGGGGGATTGGCTTCGAGCTTGCCGCGTTTGACATATATCCACTTTCCTGA
Organism: uncultured Pirellulales bacterium; assembly: GCA_964438965.1. Taxonomy (GTDB): domain Bacteria; phylum Planctomycetota; class Phycisphaerae; order Sedimentisphaerales; family Anaerobacaceae; genus NIOZ-UU13. The sequence goes on along the minus strand of CAYTND010000008.1, from coordinate 12,743 downwards.
TTCTCCGTACCACTTTGCACCCTGCGCAAGCTGCTTGTTGTTTGCGACGACCATCGTCAGGCCGTTGGCATACTTGCAGGTGAATTTATACTCATACGGAACATCGTATATCCCGTCTTTGGGATAGACACCTCGACCCTCTATCTCGACCGGTCCGGTACGCCCCAGGCCAAGACCCCAGTGGGCGATGTCGATGTGATGGCCGGCCCAGTCGGTGAGCTGCCCGCCGGAGTAGTCCATAATCCACCGCCAGTTCCAGTGGCAGACGCCTCTGAACGGCACCCAGGGAGCCGGGCCTAGCCATAAGTTCCAGTCCAGACCCTCAGGAACAGGCTGTACCGGTTTATTGTCGGAGGTGCCTCCGGTCGGCAGGCCGACCTCTACCCTGTGCACCTTGCCAATCCGCCCATTGCGAACTAATTCACTGGCGCGGTGGAAGTTCCTTTCTGAACGCTGCTGGCTGCCGGTCTGCCAGACCCTGCCGTAGCGCTGCACTGCATCACATATCGCCCGTCCTTCACGAATCGTTCGCGCAAGCGGCTTTTGAGCGTGGATGTCCAGACCGGCCCTGGCAGCGGCAACGGCAGGAATGGAATGCCACTGGTCCGGCAGAGCAAGCTGGACGGCATCTAAGTCACCACGACCTATCAGCTCGCGAAAATCCAGGTACGTTGCGCAGTCACTATTGCCATATTTGTCGTCCACGAATTTCTTGGCCCTGTCACTATTCTTCTTATCAACATCACAAACGGCCACCATTTGAACTTCCTTCTTACTCAGGAAGCCGCGCATGTCACCCGTACCCTGGGAACCTACGCCGATAGCGCCCATCACTATCCGATTGCTCGCTGCGACGCTGCCGGCTTGACCCAACGCTGACGAAGAAACAACATACGGAAATACTATTGCACCGGCAGTAACGCCGGTCGCACTTTTCAAGAACTGACGCCGATTAATGTCTCTTTTTTTTCTCATAAAAACTCCCTAACTCCTGCTGAGTAATTCATAATCAATTACCAATTACCATTTTCAAAGGTGCCATGGGCTGCGCATTGCTTTTCCGAGCAAGCTCGTTGCAGTCGGGTCATCGAGTATTTCTTCGGTTTTGGGATTAAAGCGTATCTTGCGCCCCAATAGCATAGCAATCTGTCCTAAGTGACCCGGCGTCGCTGAGCGGTGTGCGACCTCACAAGGCGTTAGCGTGGTCTCACGACTTTTGATGCAGTCGAGGAAGTTACGCCAGTGACCAGGCGAACGAAACAGGTGTATCTCATCTGGTCCGAACTTCTCTTCGAGCAGTTTCCTGGGCTCCGCCTCTATATTGCCGCGAGTAACCCAAACCCATCCGTCTTCGCCTATCCACTTTGTCCCGCCGCGAATGTCGCTGTGCCCGCCGGCGATAGTCATCGTAATATCGTCAGGATATTTGGCTGTCAGCCGATACTTTGTCGGGCTGTTCCATAATCCGTCTTTTGGATATTCCCCGGAGCCTTCAATCTCGTAGGGACCGCCGTAATCCATACCCATACCCCAGTGGGCGATATCGACGTGGTGCCCGACCCAGTCCATCAACTGTCCGCCTCCGTGGTCGAGGACCCACCTCCAGTTCTTGTGCACACGCGCCGGACAGTAAGGCTCATATAGCGCAGGCCCGAGCCAGAAGTTATAGTCAAGCTCTATGGGCGGAGGACAAATCCCTTCCTGACCCTTGGTCTTGCCAAAGTCGCTATGTCCCGAAGGCAGCCCTACCTCAACCGTATGTACCCTGCCGATGCGACCATTACGGACCAGCTCACAGGCAAAGCGAAAGTTGGACTGCGAACGCTGCCAGCTTCCTGTCTGCCATATCCGGCTGTAACGCTTGACCGCATCACACATAGCACGGCCTTCCCTTAGATTATGCGACAGGGGTTTTTCACCGAAAATGTCCTTGCCGGACCTCGCAGCTTCTATAGCAGGAATCGCATGCCAATGGTCGGGCAGACCAAGCGAGACCGCATCGATATCATCGCGCGCCAATAGCTCTCGATAATCCGTGTACGCCGCACAGTCTTTGTTTTTGTATTGACCGTTGACTCGATTGACAGCGCTTTGCAGATGGTTTTTGTCAACGTCACAGACGGCGACAATTCGACAGTCTTTTTCTCGCAGGAAAGAGTTCATATTGCTGCCGCCCTGCCAGCCCACACCGATGCAGCCCATAGTAATTCGCTCGCTCGGCGCCACGCTGCCGGCCTTACCCAAAGCCGACGAAGAAACAATGTACGGAGGGCCCCCGCTTTGCGGGAATCCAATTCCTACCGCCCCCACGGCAGTGCCGGCTGCTCCCTTTAAGAACTGACGCCGGCCGAAACTATTTCTGCCAGCCATGACTAACCTTTCCTGTAATGGTTCTCCGTAAGGAGTCCCTAGGACGACAAGCTCACCATCCCGAGCAGAGTCGAGGGATTGCTATTTTTTCTCGAACGCCGCATCAAAGGCGACCTGCGACGGTTTGAAATCCGCTTTCTTGAAGAACTCGCAGGCCTCTTGTGCACCGTGTTCGCGGTTCATTCGGCTGTCTTCCCACTCAACCGAGAGCGGCCCCTGGTAGCCAACATCATTCAGCGCAACGATGATTTCCTCGAAGTTGATATCACCGTGACCGATTGAGCGGAAGTCCCAGTAGCGACGCGGGTCGGCAAACTCGGTATGACCACCGAAGACACCAACCGTCCCGTCACCGTGTCCCCACCAGACGTCCTTCATGTGAGCGTGGAAAATACGGTCTCCGAAAGTACGGATAAACTTAACGTAATCCACGCCCTGATAACCGAGATGGCTTGGGTCGTAGTTGAAGCCAAAAGACTTGTGGCCTCTGATGGCTTTAATGGCACGCTGAGCCGAGGCAATATCAAACGCAATCTCCGTCGGGTGAACTTCCAGAGCAAACTTCACACCCTCTGCCTTGAAGGCGTTCAGGATACGCCGCCAGCGCCTCCCGAAGTCCTTGTAACCCGCCTCTATCGCCTCTGGTGAGGCCGGCGGGAACGAATAAACCATGTGCCAGATAGAGCTTCCCGTAAATCCATTGACGACCTTTACACCCAGTTTCTTCGCGGCCTTGGCAGCGTCGATTACCTTCTGGGCCGCACGTTTGCGGACGCCTTCAGGCTCGCCGTCGCCCCAGACATCCGTCGGCAGGATTGCCTTATGACGCTCATCAATATTGTCGCATACAGCCTGGCCAACCAGGTGTGTCGAGATTGCGAACACTTTAAGGCCGTGCTTCTTCAGCAAATCACGCTTGGCCTTGCAGTAGCTGCGGTCACTCAGGGCCTTGTCCACCTCAAAGTGGTCGCCCCAGCAAGCCAGTTCCAGCCCGTCGTAACCCCAGCTCGCCGCCTTTTTGGCCAGCTTTTCCAGTGGTAAATCCGCCCACTGGCCGGTAAAAAGTGTTACAGGTCTTGCCATTTGTCATTCTCCTTATCAACTACCAATTGCAATTTCCTCCGGTTAGATTGCGAATTCAATATAACCGTTTTTATTAAAACAACTTACGCTCAACTCGTTACTACGTTGCTCGTGTCCCGTGACTCGGGCGATGAGCGATGTGCAACGGTCGCTTCGACCTGCCCTTGCCGACACGCCGAAATCGTTTTTACATTATAACTTGCATAAGTTGATACGCAATTCAAATTTTCTGCGAAAATACCACCACTATTTCTATAACATCTAATTTGATAGGTACCATGCATTTATCGTGTTACAGACCACTACAAGGGAACAATCCAGATATTGCGGAACGACACCTCGTTGCCATGGTTCTGTAGCAGAATGGGGCCTGGCTCCGGCCCTTCGGGGCGTCCCGCACCGGTTTTATTCTCCAGCTCGACATCATTATGAATCAAAACACCGTTATGCCATATCGTAATGTGGGCGTTCTTAATTTTCCGCCGCAAGGCGTCCCTTACGGGACTGTTGCCGTCAAACCTCGCAGCATGGAAAATAATATCGTAACTCTGCCACCTGCCCGGCATCCTGCAAACGTTCTTGTCCGGCGCTTTGAATTTATAGAGTGACCCGCATTCATTGTTCTTCGGCTCAAGACCATACGAGTCCAGGATTTGAACCTCGTAGCGACGCTGTATATAGACCCCGCTGTTACCCCGGCCTTGCCCTCTGACGTTTGGCGGCAACTGCGGCGTCTTAAACTCTATGTGCATCTTGAAATCCCGGAAGTTACGCTTTGTCATTATGCTGCCGCTCCTCGGTGCAATCTTCATCGCACCGTCAACAAGCTTCCATCCTATATCCTTGCCATCTCCGGCTGTCCAGTGTACAAAATCCGTGCCGCCGAACAGCATATTGTCGGACTCAACAGTTTCAATCTCGACTTTCGGCGGGTGAGCATAGTCATTCCATAGCCGTTCGGTGTTCTCGACATCGACTTTTCCTTCGTGCACATACATACGGTAGCGAAAGATATGGTCCTTGCCGGGCTTCATCTCAAAATCACCCAACTGTTCAGGTGCCCAGTTGAAAAACACCTCCTGCTCGAACCCAGGCCAGATTCGCATCGGCTCCGGATGCCTGAAGTTCTCCGGATGGCTAAAGTGTGTTACGCCCTTCCATTTCCCGTCGGAAACACCGGCAGTATCACACCACCGTGCCCGCGTCGCGTGACCGTCCTTGCGAGTCCTGCCCTGACTGGTCAAATACGCCGCCTTCTCACCGGTCCATTCTCCCGCACCTCGAAAACCGAATCCGCCGTAGCGATACTTCTCTAAAACAAGCGCACTGTCCGCAACACACCGCTGCGCCGATACAAAATCCCAAAGCCAGTAGCCCTTGCCTGGGCCGCCGACATTATAGACACGCACATCCCAGATTTCCTTGAGCACTACCTTTTCTCCCTCATCGGTCTTTAGTGCAACGTGCTCATGCTCAGCCTGAAAGCCACCGTAAACCGGCCCGCTGGTCGTCGAAAGAAATCTCTTAAAACGAACCGTCCCCTCTCCTTTGGCCAGATTCCAGAAATCGACCTCCTTACCCTCAAACTTCGTCTTTGTCCACGGCATCCAGATTCCCAAGTGATGATAATGGTCCTTCGGATGAATGTCCGTCAGCACCGACCCCGTCGGCGACCATAGCGGATGAATAAAACCGCTGCGGTTGTACAGTTCGCTTTGTCCGGCCGGCGCCGGCACAATGGCGTGATTATAGCTCAGAACCTTCGTGCCATCTTTTTCTATCCGCAGGACCTTATTGTTCTGCCTTGCACTGACACCCGCCCCCACCGTTTTGCGGCCTTTGACCAGTTCATAAGTCCGTTTGCTTCCCGCTTCTGTCTTACCGGAAAGTACCCACCATAATCGCGGCGGACTGCCCGCTTCGAGCTGCACTGGAACCTCGACTCGCCTCGAACCTTTCACTTCCACCAGGCGAATCTCATCTGACGGAAAGCCCAACGGCACACCATCCAGCCACGCCGTCACCGGCGTATCGATTCGCGTATAATCTCCTGCCTCGACAGTGATTTTCGCCAGGGGCACGGCACGGCTGACCGATTGAGGCGCTAAGACACAGAAGAATAATACAAAAAGAATAGTTGAGTTTATCAGTCTTGATGATATGAGCTTTTGCATTGTTGTACTCCTTTCGATTCAGGCTGTTGATATACCCGTTTTTGAGAGTCTCTAAAGCAAAAACATGGATTATAATACTGATACGCACTCTAATCAAGAATTATCTGGGAAATATTTCGATATTAGGACCTTCTTTAATGACTTTATAAGCCATCCAGCACCAAAACGGCGTGAGCCGAAGCTCTTTTGGTGCTGGAAAACGCACTCGTCCGGTTGCCCACTCGTACCGGAAATTTCCCCCGAAACAGGAATGTGTTATTTTTTCGGGCTGACCGCCCTGCCGTAAAGCCAGTGTGCATCGGTCAGCTTGTAATTGATTATTTCACCTGGTGTGAAAAATAACTTGATTTCCTGCTGAGCAGATTCAGGGCTGTCCGAGCCGTGAACAAGATTGCATCTTTCGGAACAGCTAAAGTCTCCTCGGATAGTACCTAACTCAGCGTAGAAGCCGAAAGTAGCCCCCATCATTTTGCGGGCCATATCTATAACGCCCTCAGCTTCCCAGACCATTACAAGCACCGGTGCCGAAGACAGAAACTTTATCAAACTCTTAAAAAACGCTTTTTCGCGATGAACCGCGTAGAGTTGACCGGCCTGCTTTTCAGACAGTTGCAAAAATTTTGCGGCAACGAGCTTAAGCCCTTTTTTTTCGAATCGTCCGATTATCTCACCAACTATGTGTCGCTGCACACCGTCCGGCTTGATGACAATTAAAGTGCGTTCTACCATATAAAATAATTAAGAGTGCCTAAAGTTTGGAGTGCCTAAAGTTGAAAAATAAACCATAACTTTAGTTCACTTTAGGCACTTGAAATTATACTCCCTTAGCGACAATGTAAATTTCGACTCGTCTGTTTTGCGGATTACCTCCTTTGTTGGGCTTATTTTCCACAAAAGGCCGATACTCACCAAAACCTCGTACGCTCATTCGCTTAGACTCAATATTGTTACTGGCCATCACGTTCAGCACTGCTATTGCTCTGTGCGCAGACAAGTGCCAGTTGGTCGGATGCTTCGCACGTGTCGCAGGCTTCATAATAGGAATATCGTCGGTGTGCCCGGCTATGATAACGTCCAATTCCTTAGCTTCTTCGGAATTCAAAATCCCACAAAGTGATTTAACAGCCTGGACTGCCGAAGACGCCACCTTGTCACTGCCCTTTTCAAAAAGTAAATCGCTCTTGAACTTTATTACTCCTCGGCTCGAATCGAACGTTACCATATCGTGCTTTTCGGCAAAATCCTCTAACATAGTGCTCAGTTCCACCGGCAGCGCCGCTCCGCCTAAAAGCAGCCTTTCCTGCATTGAAGCAATCAACTCTTTCTTTTTAACTAAGTTTTCCTCAAGGGCGGCGATCTCTTGTTTCAGCGACTCTATATCAATATGACTTTTTCCCTGAGCCGAGGCAAGTTGTCGTTTCAACTGCTCAAGTTGCAGCGCGCCAACTTGCAGTTCGCTCTCAAGCATTTCTATTTGTTCTCGCTGTGTGTCGTTCTGGATTCGAAGGTCCTGCAGTTCCGAACCGCAGCCGGACACCAGGAAGACACAAACACACAAAAGAAAAATCAATGAAAGTTTGACAGTTCGCATCATTCAATCCTTTCCAAGAAAATTAAGACACTTCCTTTCGACCATCTTTAATATACTTAAACTCTTTATTTGTAGGCTATTACAACCCGACGGATTTTGTCTCCACCACCCTCACCCACAAATAAAACCGATTTGTCTTTATACGTCAAGAATAAACTTCACAAAAATATCAGCACTGCCCCAATTTATTGAGGATTTATTTTCAATCGCAAATCGCTCAGCTATCAATACCGGAGCGCAAGGTGAACTATTCGCTGAGCTTGACGGCTGTGCCGTAAACCAAAAGTTCAGCCGCACTGCCCACAACACTCGTAGTCATATAGCGGACATTGATTATTGCATCCGCCCCCATCCGGGCAGCCTGGGCCATCATCCTGTTAGTAGCTGTTGCCCGAGCCATCCCCAACATCTGGGTGTATTCAGTCAATTCGCCGCCGAGGACAAGTCTGATTAGGGCCGATAGGTCTTTGCCGAGCCAGATAGCATATACCGTATGGCCCTGGACGAGACCGAGAATCTCACGTGTCTGGCGGCCTGGTATTTCTGTGGAATTCAACAGCAAAACAGTGCTGTCAGATTCAGCAGGCAGTGGCGCCTCTGCGGATGTTTTGATTTTCCTTTGTTCGAGAGCCACTGTCAGCAGGACCACAAGGATACCGCCCAGAAGGCAGAAAATCGCTATCCTGAGCCACCAGGGCACGACCGGGTCTTCGGCAGCCATCACGTGCCATGGCACACCGGCAAAGACTACAGTGAAGATACCCAGGACAAACGCTAACGAACCAATATGCCGAACTATTTTCATAATTTCCCCTTTCACCAATAAATTCAGCCTCTCATTCAGAAACGTTACGACCTGGTCGTAGAAACCGGACACAGACCGGCCTCCCGACGGAAATCTTATGCCCCGTCGGCTCAAGCGCACCGGTTTCCTGGTCGATCCGGAAGACGACGACACTGTCCTTGCCCTGGTTGGCGACGAGGCAGAACTTGCCCGTCGGGTCGATATTGAAGTTCCGCGGCGTTTTGATATCGGCCCTCTCGTGCTCGACGAAAGTCAGTGTCCCTTTGGCCAAGTCGATACGGTAAACCGCGATGCTGTCGTGCCCCCGGTTCGAACCATAGAGAAACTTCCCGCTCGGGTGCACGCGTACCTCGGCGCACGAATTGGACCCCTCAAACCCGTTCGGAAGCGTCGTAACGGTCTGTATCTCCGTTAGAGAGCCCGAAGCCGACTCGTAGGCAAAGGCGGTTATAGTGCAATCGAGCTCGTTGATTACGTAAGCGTACCTGCCGTCCGGGCCGAAGGCAAAGTGTCGCGGTCCGGCGCCAGGTTTGACCTTTGCAAAAGCAGGTCTATTGGCGACAATCGTTCCCTTTTCAATGTCCAGCCTGTAAATCATAACCTTGTCGATTCCGAGGTCGGCAACGAAGGCAAAGCGGTCGTCCGCGCTGACGTTTATCGAATGTGCATGGGGGCCTTTCTGGCGCCCGGGGTTCACGCTGGAACCGGCGTGCTGCACAAAGCCGGTCGGTTCTCCGAGTCTGCCGTCCGTTTTGATAGGAATCACCGAGGCGCTCCCGCTGCCGTAGTTGGCGACGAGCAGGTTTCTTCCCGCATGGTCGATGCTGACGTGGCATGGACCCGCCCCGCCCGCGGGCTGTTGGTTGAGGAACCTGAGAGTTCCCGCTCGCCTGTCAATCGCATACGCACTGACACTGCCGGCTCCGCCGGACTCGCTGACGGCATACAGGAATTTGCCGTTGGGATGTATCTCGAGAAATGACGGATTCCTGGCCTCGGCCGCAAGGACCGGATTGGATAGTTTTCCCGTCTCGAGGTCAAGCACGCTGCGGTAGATCCCCTTACTGGAATTCTCTGGCCGCGTGTAAGTTCCGAAGTAAACCCGGAGCGGTTCCGCCCAAACCGTTGATAACGTCGCAAACGAAAACACTGCAGTAATAAAAGCTTTCATACTCATACGCAAACACCTCCTTATACCAGTGTTAAATATTGAATATCAAATCCACGAAATATAAATACTGTCATTGCGAGCAGCCTCGTGCTTCGCAACATAAAAACTCTTAATGAGTTCATTGTTCATTGTTGATAGTTCATCGATGAACTACGAACTAATAAGATGACCAGCAGTTCTAATGATGAATGTAAAGCCATTCAACTATATCACGCTGTTGGTCGAGCGTATTTTCAATCACCGTCTGCGCAATCCCCACGGTGATTTTCTCCGCGCGTGCCGCGTCCGCGAATGTCCCCGCGGCCACCAGCGCGACGGTGATAAACACTTGCGTACGATGATCATGTTGTTCTCCACCGCTTCTTAGGTTTTGGGGCCAGGCCAAGTCCCTTAGGGATGACGCTTAGCAAGTGGAACGGATAAAAACTCCATCTTGTTCCGTCTTACCCACACCCTTAATCCCTCTTGCCCATGCATATCAAACGACCGTCCATGGTGGAGATATACAGCCGACCGTCGGCAGCGATCATACCGTCAAAGACTGGAGGCGATTCGAGCCGATACTGGGCGCTTCTCGTGCCATCCTCGGCTGAAACGGCCCAGAGAAGGGCGCCCTGTGCGCCATCAAGAGCATTGCTCTGTGCTCTCAGTTTTGCCTGTACTGGCTGTTCGAGAGTGCGGCCCCATATATTCTCCTCATCTACGACATCCGGCGGACCGGCGACGAACAGCGTTTTATCCGCCAGGACCATGGCACGGACAACCAGCGGGGGTTTCTCAATCATCCATTTGCGAGAGACCGCGCTGAGCTCCGACTCTGGACGCCTGGCCCGGCTCTTCCAGTTGACCGTGTTTTGGGGGATTTTGGCCTTGAGGACGCGGGCAATCCGTTCAGGATTAAGTTTCTTGTCGGCCGCAAAGAGCCGGTATTCCAGTACAGACGAGTTACACAGGTACTGTGGGTGACGGCCGTAGCCATATACATTGGTATCATCAAACGCAAGAATCCGCCCGCTTGGAACAAGTCTTCCAGGAACAGACCACTCAGCCCATCCTTCGCCCGCGTTCTTGCCGTATATCCAATAGGTCCGATGGAACCAGGAGTCGTCCAGAAATCCTGTGGGGCAGAACAGATGAATCCCTTCGCCTTCTTGATCAGTCTGGTGCTCGGGATCGATGACCGCACGGCGTCCCTCCAGATTGAACCGCTGGGACCTCATGTAAACGAACTTGCCATCGCTGGAGAGGATGTCCGGCAGCGCGACCGGCATCTTCTTCTGCTGGATTCTCGCCTGCAGGTTCTCACCCGTTCTCGGATCACGGTCGTCCAGAATGGTCTCGGAAAGCTTCTTTCCTGTCAGCGGATCGAGACGCAGGAGCCGCATGCCGCCGTCTAAAAACACCGACCTGCCCGCCAGGGCAAAGGCTACTCCATCCTGAATCAGCACGCTGCCCGAGACAGGCCAAACTGACTCCAACTGTTCGTACGACATCAGCCGCAGGTCATGCGGGGCCGCCCGGAACCGCCAAGCGAGAGCTCCGTCCAAAGCACGAAGGCAGTAAACCCAGCCGTCGGCCGAACCGAACAGCACACGTCCCTTGTAAACCGTGGGAGGCGAGTCCACGCGTCCCCCGGCTGTGTAACTCCAGAGCTTCGCACCGGAAGCTGCGTCCAGGGCATGCACCGTGTGCGTGTCCACGGATGCCACAAGCAGTTTCCCATCTGCCACAACAGGCTGCGTAATGCGACCGCCAAGCTCAACCTGCCAAGCGCGTTTCAGCGTTGGAGGGACCTTCGTTCTGGTATGTCCGCTTCTGGCGACGTCGTGGCGGTACGTGGGCCAATCACCTGAAGTTTTGAGTTTTGAGTTTTGAGTTTTAAGTTTTTCGTAGGCAGGTCCGCGTTGCATGCGCTCTGCGTCTGATGGAGCGGACCGCTTCTTCTCCGCAGCCGGGGCCAGGGCGTTGAAACCGTTCAATTTCGATTGATAGTAGCACGCGCACGAGTGCGGCGGTGCGTAGATTAAGCCGTTGCACGGCATCATGCCGTAGAAGCATCCGCCGCGGACCCAGTGGTGGATCTCCCACTCCTTCGTCCGCAGGTTGATAAACTCCGTGCCAATCCATGACGGGATGATGTACTTCTCCGTCGCCTTGCTCGGATAGCACCGCTGGTGCATAATGGCGAAGGGATCAACATCAGGTAGGAACTCTCGCTTGACATCGCCCGTGTGCGGGTCCCGACCTGTGAACATGCCCGTAGAACGCGGCCGCGAGCTTGCGATGTCACCCGACCAGACCAGTCCGTCGATGACGAAGACATCCTCGGGACAGAAGTGCCCGGAGGGATGCAGTTTCGATGCCCACAACTCCTCGCCGTCCTTGGCCGACAGGGCCACCAGCGAGCGTTTCCGCCCGGAGAAGAGGACTACGTCTTTATACATTAGCATCGACGGCGACCAGCCGGTGGGAATGCGTGGACTACGCTCGACAGGTGTTCGCCACAGCTCCCTGCCCGTGCCGTGTTCGATGCACACGACTGCCTCACCGTCGTGATAGACAACACGCTTCCCGTCGGCTGCCAGCGACATCGGCATGATCTTACCCTCGAGCTTCCAGAGTATCTCGCCCGTCTTGGCCTCGACGGCAATCAACTTATCGACCGTTTCGTCCCAGCCCCATCGCTTACTGGCGCGGTCGCGTTCCGTCCAGCAGTTCGCGTTCTCCTGCTTATAGCCGACCGGCTCGCGGTCGGGATTGACGACTAAGAACAACACGCCCTTTGCGGAAACAAGCTCCTCGACGGTTTTGGTGCCCGCGTACGTGCGGATCGTCTTGCCCGTCGCGGCATCGAGGGCGCTCAGCGGAGCGTTGATGCCGAGCGTCGTATAAACTTCATCGCCGATAGCGATGAGCCGCCGCGTCAGCCTCGCCGGGCCGCTCTTGAGCGGGAAGAGATGATTGTACCACTTCGGCAGCTCACGCTTCCACAGGACCGTCCCGTTAAAGGCGTCTCGCGCGGTCAGGAACCATCTGGGCGGAAGCTGGATGGAGTCCTTCGGGCCTTCATCCATAATGTAGAATATCCGTCCGTTCGCCGAGACGAGCGCGTTGAGACTCGCCGAGTGTTCATGGCTTCGCGCCCAGCGCGGGCTGCCGACCCATTGCATCCGCCGCGGTGGACCCACAACCGTATCGTTGGCTACTGCATTGCCACTGGCATCGTGAAGGTAATGCGTCCATTCATCTATTTCCTTTGGCCAAGGCTTAACGTGCTTTGTCCATTTGCCGTCAGCCTTAATGTACGCCACACCATTAGGCACCAGTACCCGCATGATTTCCGTCATATTAGTGTTGCCCAAATCTTCAATAACAAGCAGGTTCACAGAATTGTCAATGTATGGCAGGCTTTTGCCGGTCCACTTCTCGACTGACACCGGGCCATAAATGTTAAGCTGTTTGATATAATTCCGAGCTCGTTCTACGTTGCCGGCGCTTCTGTCCAGACCTTGCACCAGATAGCCGTCACTGGCCCGCAGCGCAGCCGTG